>CANDQP010000038.1 GCA_947388185.1 uncultured Dorea sp.
TTCTCAACCTTCTTTCTTGGAATTCCCTATACTTAAATTATACAGGAAGCTCCTTATTTAATTATGGGGAGATCTTCATTGCTTTCAGAAAATCTCCTGCTTAATTGGGATAAAAGCATGAATTTTCTGAAGGAGCAAAGGATCGGTTATCCTTGCATTGATATGTCATAGATATATGGAAATTCAGAGAATCCCATATGATTGAACGGTAGAAAATATGCTTTTTATGATTTTAACACATTGCTATGTAAGACTCAAGTGAAATATGCAATTTTTAGAGACTGACGGTAATTGTACATATTAATCAAATGACACATTCGAAAAGTGTTTAAATTCATTACAATTTTTTTGAAGTGTTTGAGTTTGGGAGAGTTCCTGTTGACTTTTCTGATAGAAAAGAGCATGATTGACTTATAGAATTTGTGAATGTATTACAATCAATCATAAGAGGATTTGATAGATAAAATATTCACAACAGTAAAGTCGAAGGAGGATTATATTTATGGGACTCGAGAAATTTAGGATTCGTGATGATGCAAAGTGGGGACACCCGGAACTGGAAGTGGCTTATTCATTGATGGGCAATTCTGTTGGATACGCAGAGGTTCTGCTGAATGATGATCTTTCGTTTGAGGAGAGACAGGATTTCGCAGCGCATGCAGAGGACGGATTTAAGGATTATCTGCCGGACTATGACTGGTCGCGCGTAACGGAATATGAGGCTCCTGGCTGTATTGACGAGCCGGATGCACCGCCGGTTAAGATGTTGGTTGCAGTTCCGAAGGAGAAATGGCGTTATAAGAGAAACAGCCCATGTATCCTGATCATCCCTGGCGGCGGACTTACCACATGCTTCCGTTTCACTGCTGATATCGAGAACTGGGCAGACAAATTCGGAGTGCCGGTTGCAACGCTGAATTATCGTACACTGTGTATGGGAGCAAAGTATCCGGAGCCGGTAAATGACTGTGAAGCAGCTTATAATTTCCTGGCGGAGCATGCAAAAGAACTGAATATCAGTGCGAACAAGATCATCCTTCATGGTAACAGCTCAGGCGGACATCTTTCACTGGCGCTTTGCCACAGGCTGAAAAAACGCGGTGTTACACCTCGCGGATGTATGGTATGGGTTCCGATTATTGACGACCGTCCGTTGCCGCAGTACCGTTCACTCAGCATTAATTCCGCATTCTGGGGCGGATCCGACGCAGCACAGTCTGCACGCCAGTACCTTGGGAAGCTTAATAACTCTGTAGACGTACCGGCTGAGGCATTCCCGGGACGCGCTACGGTTGAAGAGTGTGTAGGTCTTCCGCCGACATTCATCCATGCGATGATCAACGACAATGGTTTGGACCAGACATCTGAGTATATCAGCAAACTGTCCGCAGCAGGCGTTTACTGCGAGATGCATGCGTGGGGTGGCAGCCAGCATTGTTCCTTAAGTACATCAGCGAACGTATTGGACAAGGATGATCCGGACGCAGCATATGCACAGTTGTTCAACAGAGTATGTGAGAAGGAACTGGTAGACATGTTTGAATATGACCTGAGACGTCCATGGACCGTTGAAGAGTTCAATTCAGAAGACTAAGAGTTCAGAAGATTAAGAAGATCAGGAGGAAGATTATTATGGTTGAATTTTATGATTACGAAGGACTTGGAAATATCATTGATCCGGAGAGCGACACAAAGCAGGTGTTCATCCCTTCACCGCCGACTATGACGACAGTTAAGACAAATCCTCGTTCAACGATCCTTTATATCACTGGCGGCAGGATCGTAGAAGGATATGAGAAGTTAGAAGAGCTGAAGGCTTACGCAGAAGAGAACAAGGTTGTATTTGTCTGCCCGTCTTCCAAGGATCCGGAAGAGGTTGCAGAGACTTTCAATTATATCCAGAGCAAATACAAAGTGCTCAATGTAAAGCGTGACGAGATTGCGGTTATGGGTGATGCTGATACGATGGATGATGCTCAGGCAGTTGTAGATTATCTCGTTGACGAGTGTGATGCAGACATTGATGACGCTGAGGAATTTTCTTTATAAAATAGCAAAAAAGGAGGAAATTATTAATCATGTGGGAAAAATTTGAAGGCGATCGCAATAAAAATGGTATTATCGTAGAAGATGGCCGTATGATCGATATCACTGATCCTAAGTGGGGACATCCGGACGGACGTGATTTCTGGGATCTGGATCCGAAGCTGAATGAGGGAACTGCAATGCTGTACAGCCCGTCTGTTCCTCAGGAGGAGAAGCTGGCGGCAGGAAATGCAAGGCAGGCTTCCTATATGGAGCAGTGGTGGTCAACCGAACATACCTGCGACGTTGAGAAATTCGAGGTTCCGGGATGTGAGGAAGAGCCAGATACTCCGGTTGAGGTATGGGTAGTGAAACCAAAGAACCTGAAGAAGAGGAAAAACCGTGTTCTGTTCTACGTTGTAGGCGGCGGTCTTACAGGCTTGAATCCGAATGCATATCCAATCGAGCGTATGTGCGAGGAGCATAAGTGCGTAGGTATCGTTCCGATCTACCGTCTGTCCTGGCAGGCACAGTATCCGGCAGCGATCAATGACCTTCATGCAGCGTATAAATGGATGTATGACAATGCAGACGAACTTGGAATCCACAATGACAAGGTCGTGATCAGCGGATCTTCCACAGGCGGACATCTTGGACTTGCAGCGGCATTCCGTCTTAAGAGATATGGCTATAGCCCAAGAGGAATCGTGGTAGTAAGCGCTCAGACAGATGACCGCGAGAAGGATGGAGATTCTATGTATACAGGTATGTGGGATTCTGTAGAACAGCATGACGGCCTGTACAACTGGCTTGGAAGAAACTTCGCTTCCAACAGAGTAGGCCCTGAGGCTCTTCCGAATCACGCATCCGTAGAGGATTGTATCGGATTCCCGCCGACCTTCATGTATCAGAGCGAGATGGATCCGGATATCTTACAGAATGTGGAGTTCTATACCAAGCTTCTTAAGGCACATTCATTCGTAGAGTACCATGTATACGGCGGAGCACATCACTCCAATGGTATCTGGGCCGTTATCAAGAACTGCGGCGAACCGAATGAATACTCCACCAGGGCATCGATCAGCTTTGAGAGCAATATCGAGGACTGCTTCAAGTATGATCTGCGCCGCCCATGGGTAGTAGAAGACTACAAGGCAGCATTCAAGAAGAAATTCGGAGAATAAGAAGATTCTAAAAGGAGAGGTACAGATTATGAATGTAGACTTTTATGAATACAATGGTCTGGGTTACATTGTTGACCCGGAGAGCGATACAAAGGTTGTAACCGTAATTCTGATTGGAAAGCAGACGGTAAAAGCGAATCCTCGTCCGGCGGTGATCTATGTGACCGGCGGTAAGATCAACGAGAGCTATGAGAAGCTTGAGGAACTCAAAGCATACTGTGCAGAGAATAAGGTTGTATACATTTGTCCGACTTCAACGGATGTAGATGAGCTTGGCAAGACTTATCAGTATGCAATCGATAAGTTCAAAGATCTCAACATCGTGAAGGAAGAGATCTCTGTAAAGGCTGACAGCGAGAATATGAGTGCAGCTCAGGAGCTTGTAGAGTTTGTATTGGATGAGTTCGATGATGAGCTTGATGATGCAGAGGAGTTCAGCCTGTAGGATTGTCAGTAAGTACCTGAAAACTATATATACAAAGAGAAGGCCAGGGACATAAGTTCTCTGGTCTTTTGCTTGCATTATTCTTAGAATACGGTATAATGAGTTTAATATGCGGATGTTAGGAAAATGGAGGTACGTCATGAGAGTTGCGATCATTACGGCGAGTACGGATATATATAGAGGAAATGAAGAGAATACAAGCGGTGAGGCGATCAGGGAATTGATAGAAGAGGCCGGAGACGAGATTGTATTCATGCGGGCCCTGCCTGTTGACAGGGAAGTCCTGTCGACGGTGATGACAAGGCTTGCGGACGGGCAGCTTGCCGATCTGGTGCTGACTACAGGCGGAGCAGGCTGTGCGCCTGAGGATTGCGTACCGGAGGCGTCCATGGATGTGATCGAACGTCCGATCCTGGGAATACCGGAAGCTATGCGTGCATATACGATGCAGATGACAAAGCGTGCCATGCTGAACCGCGGCGTTGCAGGGACCCGCGGCGATGTTCTGATCGTGAATCTTCCGGGGAAGGCCCGGGCAGTTAAGGAGACTTTGAAGTATCTGTTGCCGGAGCTTACACATGCAGTGGAGGTTATACGAGGTGAGGGATAGTTTCCCTCATGCATGTAGTCAGACATTCCGGATTATACAGATATGAAGAATGATATAATGAATATAAGGAGAGAAAGCGGCGTGAAGATTACATTTCTGGAACACAGCGGATACGTGATTGAAGAAAGGGATAAGGCTCTGATCTTTGATTTTTATGAGGGAACGCTTCCTGCGTTTTCTAATCGGGTGAAGGTCTATGTCTTTGCAAGCCATGTTCACGGAGATCATTTTAATAAGCGGATTTTTGAATGGGAGGGCCAATATCCTGACATTCATTATATCCTGTCGGATGATATCAAAGACAGGGGACCGGAAGGGAAATGTACATATATCGGGCCACGCCGGCTGATACAGCTGGATGGGATGGAGATTCAAACGCTTCGCTCAACAGATGAGGGAGTTGCTTATCTGGTGAAGCTTTGGGATAAGAGGATCTACCACGGAGGAGATCTGAACTGGTGGCACTGGGAAGAGGAGAGCATGGCGTACAATGAGATGATGCGCCGCAAATACCAGCATGAGATAGGGAAGCTGGAGGGAGAGCTGATAGATGCAGCGTTTCTCCCGTTAGATCCAAGGCAGGAAGAACAGTATGCCTGGGGATTCGATTATTTCATGCGGCACACGCAGACAAGGCATGCATTCCCCATGCATATGTGGGGGCAGTATGATGTCTGTGATAAGCTGCTGGCAAGTCCGGTATCTGAGCCCTACAGGGATAGATTCATGTGCGTGGATGCACCGGGGCAGGAATTTTTGATATGAGGAAGAGAGAAGGTGGAAGGCAGATGAAAGTGAAGATCTATACGGACGGTGCGGCAAGAGGGAACCCGGACGGGCCGGGAGGTTACGGTACCGTGCTTGAATATGTGGATACGAAGGGGGAGCTGCATACCAGGGAACTGTCCCAGGGGTACAAGAGGACGACGAATAACCGCATGGAATTGATGGCGGTGATCTCAGGCCTGGAGGCGTTAAACCGCCCCTGTGAGGTGGAGGTATACTCGGATTCCCAGTATGTGGTGAACGCGTTCAACCAGCGCTGGATCGACGGGTGGATCAAGAAGGGCTGGAAGCGCGGGAAGAATGAACAGGTGAAGAATGTAGATCTGTGGAAACGGCTTCTTACGGCGAAGGAGCCGCACAGTGTGACATTTATCTGGGTGAAGGGGCATGCCGGACATCCGCAGAACGAGCGGTGCGATGCCCTGGCGACGGGAGCCGCCGACGGGAAGGACCTGATTACGGATGAAGGATTGTAGACAAAGGATTGCAGGGGAATGAGTATGGAACAGTTATTGGACAGAATATTAGAGGATGCGCTTAACAACGCGAGAAAGATGATCGAGCTTGGGAAGACGGCGACGTACATACCAGAACTTGGCCGTGTGAACAAGGAATATCTGGGTGTGTGTATCTGCACCGGAGACGGGAGATACCATGTAAGCGGTGATTCGGATGTGAGATTTACCATCCAGAGTATATCGAAGGTGATATCTCTGGCGGCGGCGCTTGAGAGATGCGGGTTCGAGAAGACGTTCGACAGGGTGGGGATGGAGCCTTCGGGAGATTCCTTTGACTCCCTGGTGCGGCTGGATCTGTCAAGCGACTATCCGTCTAATCCGATGATCAATTCCGGCGCTATCGCCATCGCAAGCCATCTGTCCTGTGAGGTGAGCTTTGAGCAGATGCTTGCATTCACTAAGAAGCTCTGCATGGACGATGAGATCACGCTGAATGAGAAGGTGTACCACTCGGAGATGGGGCACATATCCAGGAACAAGGCGATCGCATATCTCCTGGAGAGCAAGGGGATACTGGAAAGCAGCGTGGAGGAGAGCCTGGATCTGTATGTGCGGATGTGTTCGCTGAATGTGACGGCGAGAAGTCTCTCGGGGTTCGGCCTGGTGCTGGCATCTGACGGAATCAACCCCTTGACCGGGGAGAGGCTTCTTCACAGCAAGGTGGTGCAGACGGTCAAGTCCATCATGCTGACCTGCGGGATGTACGACGGTTCCGGGAGATTCGCGGTGGAGGTGGGAGTGCCTTCTAAGAGCGGTGTGGGAGGAGGGATCCTCTCGGTGGTAGATAAGCGGATGGGGATCGGGATCTTCGGACCGGCCCTGGATACGAAGGGGAACAGCATCGCGGGACAGCATGTTCTGCGGGAGCTGTCATCTAAGATGCGGCTTCATATGTTCGCGGATCATGTGCCGGAATATTAATGTACTCTTGCCAGGAGAGGGTATATTTTGTTATAATGAGAATCGCAAGTAAGACAGGTAATCGCAGCTGCAGGAGCCGAAAGGCAGCAGGTGAGGAAAGTCCGGGCTTCACAGGGCAGGATGCCGGATAACGTCCGGTGGAGGCGACTCCAAGGATAGTGCAACAGAAATGAACCGCCGTGCGGGATACGCACGGTAAGGGTGGAAGGGCAGTGTAAGAGACTACCGCCCTGCTGGTAACAGCAGGGGCATATGTAAACCCCATCCGAAGCAAGACCGGAAAAAGACGATGTGGCGGCCCGTCACGTCTTAGGTAGGTCGCTTGAGCCCATCGGCGACGGTGGGCCTAGATAGATGATTACCCAACGACATAACCCGGCTTATCGTTTTGCTTGCCAGATCAAACAGATCAAAATGGGCTGCTGCAGGATATGATGTCTGCAGCAGCCCATTTTCCAGTGCAGAACTTATCATTCCTGCACTGGATCATTTATTTTAATTTCCCGTGGTATTTTTCTTCGCAGTATTTGCAGCGGTAGATCTCCTTCTCTGTGTCGGTCAGCACAAATACATGGTCTAATCCCTGTTCGATCGAGGTGATACATCTTGGATTCTTGCAGCGGATGATGTTCGTGATCTCTTTTGGGAGATGGAGACTCTTCTTGGCTACGATCTCGGAATCCTTGATGATGTTGATCGTGATATTGTGATCGATGAATCCAAGCACATCCAGGTCGATAAAATCAATGGGGCATTCGATCTTCATGATATCCTTCTTGCCCATCTTGCTGCTCTTGGCATTCTTGATGATGGCGACACAGCAGTCCAGCTTATCCAGGTGAAGATATTTGTAGATATCCATGCTGCGTCCGGCCTGAATATGGTCCAGTACAAATCCTTCTTCGATACGTCCAACGTTCAGTGTATTTTTTACCATAATGTATACCTCCTACACTTCGATATTCAGCAGCGTCAGAATCAGTGCCATACGGATGTAGACGCCGTATTTTGTCTGTTTGAAATAAGCCGCTCTTGGATCGTCGTCCACTTCGACGGAGATCTCGTTGACACGCGGAAGGGGGTGGAGTACATACATGTCTTTGGGAGCCAGCTCCATCTTCTTGGAATCCAGGATGTAAAAATCCTTCATCCGCACATAATCCTCTTCGTTGAAGAAACGTTCCTTCTGAACACGTGTCATGTAGAGCAGGTCAAGCTTGGGAAGGGCGTCCTCAAGACGGACAACCTCTTTGTACGGGATATTCCCCTTATCCAATACATCGAAGCGTATGTAGCCCGGAAGGCGCAATTCCTCCGGCGAGATCAGGATAAACCGGATTCCGGGATATCTGACCAGCGCGTGGATCAGTGAGTGGACGGTGCGGCCGAATTTCAGGTCTCCGCACAGGCCGATGGTCATATCATTCAAACGTCCCTTCAGGCTTCGGATCGTCAAAAGGTCGGTAAGCGTCTGGGTCGGATGCTGGTGTCCCCCGTCTCCGGCGTTGATGACCGGGATTGCGGAGTGCTGGCAGGCGACCATGGGCGCGCCTTCCTTGGGATGACGCATGGCACAGATGTCTGCATAACAGGAAACGGTGCGGATCGTGTCGGATACGCTCTCTCCCTTGGAAGCAGAACTGGATTCTGCGGTCGAGAATCCCATAACATTTCCTCCAAGATTCAGCATCGCGGCTTCATGGCTCAGTCTTGTCCGTGTACTCGGCTCATAGAAAAGTGTTGCAAGCTTCTTCCCCTCGCAGGCATGCGCATACTTGGCAGGGTTGGCTTCAATGTCAACCGCCAGATCCATCAGCCGGTCTAATTCCTCTACGGAAAAATCAAGTGGGCTCATTAAGTGTCTCATAAAAACCTCCTTATGATAGTAAATATGTTAAGATATATGTAAATCATCAGCGGATCTGTCCTAAGACATATCCGCAGTGACAGCAGGGGAGTTCGGCAGCACGCAATAGCCGCCTGAAAATACGAATTCTGTATAAAATATTAAAAATAGTTATATGGGATACTAATATGAACGAATCTGTAAGAATAAAAGAAGGATCAACAGCAAAAGAAGAAATAAACCGGATGATCTGACTGATCAGCCAGGGAATCAAAAAACACAATAAAAATAACATAACGTAAGATAAGATAAACATCAAGTAATATCCTCCTGCTTTGAAAACCTTTTGTATATCATATACCAAATACAAAAGATTTTCAATGTCTGTTGAGGATTTTTTCAAATAATAATCCGGCGCCGAACCAAAGCGGCGCATAATCCAGGCGGATCAGTCCGTTGATATTCAGCGGAGCTTCGCTGTAATCCCAGGGGCATGCCTCGAATTTCTTAAGGAAAGAGCCGGTCAGATATTCGCCGCAGAAAATGCAGCAGGTATATATGCCTCCCCGCAATAACAGGCTTTTTCCTTTGAGAAGCCGGCATAAGGGCTTAAGGAAGCTTGCCATGCCGTAGATGGGAAACATCCAGATAGAGGTATTCCCCGTGAGTTTGGGATTCTCGTCCTTGAAGGAGTGGAGCCCGGTGAAGAGGATCTCCATGCACCATCCGGTTGTCCCGCAGGTTAAGAAATTATGCTTCATATCTGTAAGTATGGCAAAGGAAGGTGGATTTTATACAGGAAATGTATTATAATACAACATAGTTTGCGGCAAAGCCTGCGGATGGCATAGAAATACGGAGAAGAGGAAGAACACAGATGGAGACGATAGAGGAACTAAGAGAGAGGCTCGATGAGGTCGATGACGAGATCGTAAGACTGTTCGAGCGGAGGATGGAGCTTGGCGCAAGGATCGGTGAATGTAAGATCAGGGACGGCCTTAAGGTGGCTGACCGCCAGCGGGAGAAGGATAAGCTGCAGGATGTGGCAGGCAAGGTTTCTACAGAGTTTGGCAAGAAGGGGATCAGGGAGTTATTCGAGCAGTTGATCGCTATGAACCGTAAGCAGGAGTATCAGCAGCTTGTGAAGGCGGGAGCGCTTGGAAGGCTGCCTTTTATTGAGGTTGCGGGCCTGGATGCGCAGAATGCCAGGATCGTATTTCCGGGAACGGAAGGGGCATACAGCCAGGCGGCGATGCAGTATTATTTCGGAGAGAGATGCAACAGCTTCTACGTGCGCACCTTCCGGGACGCCATGGAAGCCATCGAAGAGGGGGCGGCAGATTACGCGGTGCTTCCCATCGAGAATTCGACGGCAGGCGCGGTGGATGAGATGTATGATCTGTTAGTAGAGTTCGAGAACTATATCGTAGGAGAGACGGTGATCCCCATCATGCATACACTGGCGGGGCTTAAGGGGGCAAGGCTTGAAGACATTGAACGGGTATACTCCAAGGGAGTAGCGCTGATGCAGGCCTCCCGGTTCCTGGACAGTCACAGCGAGTGGCAGCAGATCAGTGTGGCGAACACGGCGATCGCTGCGAAGAAGATCGTGGAGGATCGGGATAAGAGCCAGGCGGCGGTCTGCAGCGCCTACGCGGCGAAGGTGCACGGCCTTGAGGTGCTGGAAGCGAATATCAATGATAATCCCAACAATTCGACACGCTTTATTGTGGTGACGAACCAGAAGATCTTCCTGAAGGATGCGAAGAAGATCAGTATCTGTTTTGAGGTGCCCCATGAGAGCGGATCGCTGTACCAGCTGCTTTCACATTTTATCTACAATGATCTGAATATGACGAAGATAGAGTCAAGGCCGGTGGAGGGAAGAAACTGGGAATATCGTTTCTTCGTTGACTTTGAAGGGAATCTGGCGCATCCGGCGGTCAAGAATGCCATCCGGGGCTTAAGAGAAGAGAGCAGGAGACTTCGGATACTGGGGAATTATTAAACAGAACGGGTGATATAGGGAGAGATGACAGATGAGAACGAATGAACTGATGCTGTATAAGCACATGGATGAAGGCGGGCTTCTTAAGGATATGACCTTCCTTATGGAGAACTATGATAACGACTATTACAACAGGGAGGATCTGAAAGGCCTCCTGTTTGACAGTATCAATAAACTGCTGGAGATGGCTTCGAGCCACGGGTTCGAGGGGAATCTTTGGCATAATTACCTGACCTATCTGCTGGCAAGCCACGAGAACGCTTATAGTACTGCCTGTGAGATCGTGGGTGCAGTCGGGGGAAGTATGAACGAGGTAGCGCTGCATGATTTTGCGGTATTCAAGGAACTGTTCGATTATGATTTCGCGGGAATGGAAGAGGCGCTTGGAGCGGATTGCCTGGGAATCCTTTTCAGATATGAGGGAGACTGCGGCCACGGGAAGGTGTTCAATAAGAGGATCCGTGACCGGATCTGCAGCCTTAGCAGAAGCCTTGCCGCGGCGAAGGACGAGAGAGAATTCAAGATCATCCTGACACAGTTTTACAAGGAATTCGGTGTGGGGAAGCTGGGGCTGCACAAGGCGTTCCGGGTAGAGCATAAGGAAGACAGAGCGAAGATCATCCCGATCACGAAGATCGCGCATGTGCATCTTGACGATCTGGTGGGGTATGAGATCGCGAAGACGAAGCTGATCGAGAATACAGAAGCATTTGTGGAGGGAAGACGGGCGAATAACTGTCTGCTTTTCGGGGATGCCGGAACCGGCAAGTCTTCTTCCATCAAGGCGGTCCTGAACCAGTATTATGACAGGGGGCTTCGCATGATCGAGGTGTATAAGCACCAGTTCCAGGATTTGAATGATATTATTTCACAGGTCAAGAGCCGCAACTATAAGTTTATCATCTATATGGACGATCTGTCGTTTGAGGAATTTGAGATTGAATACAAGTACCTGAAGGCAGTGATCGAAGGAGGGCTGGAGAGGAGGCCCGAGAATGTACTGATCTACGCCACCTCCAACCGCAGGCACTTGATTCGCGAGACGTTCCGGGATAAGGCGGACCGGGACGAGGAACTTCACACGAACGACACGGTCCAGGAGAAGCTGTCGCTGGTGGCAAGGTTCGGCGTGACCATCTACTTCGGCAGGCCGGAGAAGAAAGAATTCCAGGAGATCGTGCGCCAGCTTGCGGTCAGGAGCGGGATTGAGATGCCGGAAGAGGAACTTCTTCTGGCTGCGAATAAGTGGGAACTGAGCCATGGCGGCCTGTCAGGGCGGACGGCCCAGCAATTTATCGATTATCTGGTAGGGACTGGCAGATGAACCAGTAATTACAGTGCCATTCTTCCGGCTTTTCTGTGGTAAAATGATTCTGTATCATATATTCAAGGAAGAGAGGAGGATAAAATGGCTCAGGAAGTCAAGAAAAATGCAGAGATCGAGAAGGTCTACGAAGTGTTTGCGGACTACATAAAGGCCAGTCCCTATATTGACTGGCTCTGGTCTGACAAGCTTGGGTATATTCTGATGGAGATCAGCCTGGAGTACAGGGAGATCATGGAGAGCAGGATCATCACGGACGCGGAGAATCTGTGTCTGATCATGTTCCATGAGATTGCAGATGATGTGCTGGAGATGACCCAGAATGATCACATCCCGCAGGAAGCAGACCCGCTTGAGAAGGCAGAGATCGAAAAGCGGCTGAAACCCTATATTGACCGGCTGCCTCAATATACTTATCTCTGTGAGAAGCTGTTCGAGGAGTAAAAGGCATCGTACAGTGCACAGGCGGTCCGGGAGAATCCCGAACCGCCTTTCTTTGGCTACTGATCTGCAGCAACTTCTATCCCGGAGATATCCGAATCTATCACCAGTGAATAATTGGTGTAATATACGACAAATCCAGGCTTGGCTCCGTTTGGCTTCTTCACATGCTTCTTCTCCACATAATCAATCTCGACCTTGTCGCTCCCGCGGTTCTTGGAATAATAAGCCGCCAATCGTCCTGCTTCTTCGAAGGTGCGGTCAGGAAGCTCGTCTCCGTTGGTTTTCACGATCACATGGGAGCCGGGAGCTCCTTTGGCATGGAACCACCAGTCATTGCCGACGGCAAGAGAGAAGGTCAGTTCGTCGTTCTGCAGATTATTCTTCCCCACATACATATGATAGCCGTCGCTGGAAATATAATGCATAGGCCTGCTGGTCAGTTTGACCTTTTTCTTGGAGTTCTTTCTTCGGATATAGCCGCTCTGTATCAGCTCTTCTTTGATCTGGATGAGATCGGCCTCATTCATGGCGATATCCAGCGCGTTGCTGATGGTTTCCAGATACCGGATATCATCGGCGGTCTCGCGGATCAGTTCAGAGAGCGCTTCAAAGGTCCGTTTCTGTTTGTTATATCTGGCGAAATATTTCTGTGAATTCTCCTGGGGGGTCAGCGTGGGATCTAAGGGTATCGTGATCTCTTGGTCCGTGTAGTAATTAAGAGCAGTCATCTCCTTCGATCCTGAAGGCAGGCCGTAACCATAGATATTGATCAGCTCGCCGTATACCCTGTATTTCTCCCGGTTATTGGTGTCCTTTAACTGCCTGGCCTGCAGGTCGTATTTCTTGCGGTTCCGCTCAAGGGAGGTCTGGACTACATGGCGCAGGTCGGTGCTCTTCTGACGGATCCTGGTCTGAGTGTTCTTCGTGGCATAATAGGTCTTGAGCACCTGGGAGATTGATGGAAATTCACGTGCCGTATAGCCTTGTTCGTAATGGGACAGCGAAAGCGCGCAGAATTCCTTCGGGGAGTTCCCTTTGTAGTATATTGTCGGATGGTATTCTCCTGTCTTGATATTCTCCATATAATAAGCAAACTGCCGGTACAGATGGGCGAGCATATCGGCCGACAGATCCTTTGCCGTCACGCCGGATTCCAGGCCGGCAAGGCAGCAGATCTCTTCCGCCGCAACAGGGCTTATACCGGTGAAGCTTGTGTAGACAGCTTTGCCAAGAGGCATGGGCTTCGAAGTCAGCGCCTGAATGAAGGTATCAGGGCTTACATCCAAGGGATTCTGCTTCGCCATGGTATCCGGTATAAAATAAGTCCGCCCCGGCAGCACCTCCCGGACGGAGCTCATCTGTGCGTTGACATGCTTGATACTGTCTATGATCATATCCTTGTCATCACAGAAAATGATATTGCTGTGCTTCCCCATGATCTCGACGATCAGCTTCTTCTTACAGAGGTCTCCAAGTTCATCTAAGTGCTCGATATCCAGATGAATAATACGCTCAAGGCCTGGCTGCGACACCCCGGTGATCCGTCCGTTGCCGATGTGCTTGCGAAGAAGCATGCAGAAATTCGGCGCGGTCATAGGGCTTGGCTTGTTCTCGTCGGTCAGATATATGAGAGGGAGCGAAGCGCTGGCAGAGATATACAGCCTGTTCGCCCCCGCGGGTGTCTTGATGGTAAGTAAAAGCTCGTCCGTCTCCGGCTGTGCGATCTTCGTGATCCGTCCGCCGGTAAGGACATTCTTAAGTTCTTGCGTAACAGCCGCAACTGTAATGCCGTCAAATGCCATAATAACATTCCTTTCTACTACAATGTTAATTCAATGTTAAATACAAGTTATAGTTCAGTATAACATGGTTGACGCAATTTGCCAAATGTCTTATAATAAATGAGGTTACAAGAATGATTATTAGGGAAGAGGTTCATATCATGATAAAGAGTATGACAGGCTTTGGACGCTGTGAAGTTTCAGAAGGAGAACGGAAGTTTACTGTGGAGATGAAGGGCGTGAACCATCGTTATCTGGACGTGAATATCCGTATGCCTAAGAAGCTGAATTTTTTTGAGACGGCGATCCGCAATTTGCTGAAGCAGAGTATCCAGAGAGGAAAGGTGGATATTTTTGTCACCTATGAGGATCTGTCGGAGAACCAGATGTCGCTGAAGTACAATGAGAAGCTGGCGGGTGAATATCTGGATTATTTCAGTCAGATGGAAGAGAGCTTCTCGCTGGACAATGATATCCGGGTGTCCACGCTGCTGCGCTGTCCGGAGGTGCTTACAATGGAAGAGCAGGCGGTGGATGATGAGGAACTGTGGAACGGTCTTAAGAAGGCTCTTGAAGGGGCAACTTCGCAGTTCGTTGAATCAAGGACGCTTGAGGGGGAACACTTAAGGGATGATATCATTAAGAAGCTTGACGGGATGCTTGAGCTGGTAGGCTACATAGAAGAGCGTGCGCCGAAGATCATCGCACAGTACCGTGAGAAGCTTGAGAATAAGGTCCGTGAGCTGCTTTCGGATACGCAGATCGAGGAGGGGCGGATCGCTGCAGAGGTCGTGATATTTGCCGATAAGATCTGTACGGACGAGGAGGTCGTGAGGCTTAGGAGCCATGTTGTACACATGAAGGAGACGCTTAAGTCAGAAGGAAACGGAATCGGAAGGAAGCTTGACTTTATCGCCCAGGAGATGAACCGCGAGGCCAATACGATCCTGTCCAAGGCCAATGATCTGGAGGTTTCCAATGTGGGGATCGATCTGAAGACAGAGATAGAGAAGGTCAGAGAGCAGATTCAAAATATAGAGTAGAGAGGGTATGTTCATGAGCGAGAGAGGAATATTGATCGTGGTATCAGGATTCTCAGGCGCAGGCAAGGGGACGATCATGAAGGAGATCATGCGCCGGTATGATAATTATGCGCTGTCAATCTCAGCGACGACCAGGAAGCCTAGGCCGGGAGAGGAAGACGGCAGGGAATATTTCTTCAAAACCGTAGAAGAATTTGAAAAAATGATTGCGAAAGACGAATTGATAGAGTATGCTAGATACGTGGACAATTACTATGGAACGCCGCGGGCATATGTGGAGGAGCAGCTTGAAGCCGGGAAGGATGTGATCCTGGAGATAGAGATCCAGGGTGCGCTTAAGGTGAAGGAGAATTTTCCGCAGACTTTGCTTTTGTTCGTGACGCCTCCAACGGCCGGAGAATTAAGAGAGCGTCTTAAGGGGCGCGGGACGGAGACGGAGGATGTGATTGATTTCCGCATGAACCGCGCGAAGGAAGAAGCGCTTGGGATGGACCGGTATGATTATCTGCTGATCAACGATATGGTCGATGAGTGTGTGGAGGAGATGCACCAGATCATCCGGGGAGAGCACAGAAGAAGTTATCGCAACATGGCATTTATAGAACGCATGAAAGAAGAGCTGAAAGGAGAATAGCGTATGCTGCACCCATCTTACACAGATTTAATGAAGGTAGTGAATAAGGATGTAGAGGAAGGTGAGACGAAGGTTGTCAACAGCCGGTATTCCATCGTTATGGCGACCGCGAAGAGAGCCAGGGAGATCATCGACGGCAACATGCCCTTAGTGGCGGTCAAGAACGGAGAGAAGCCGTTGTCTGTTGCAATCGCCGAGCTGAACCAGGCCAAGATCAAAGTGGTCGGAGAAGAGGAAGATAAGCAGAGTGTGACTGAGGAGGCCGCGCTTTCATAGATTAAGCCTGCAGGTATTCTGCAGAGCAAAAGGGGCAGATGCCGTGAGGTATCTGCCTTTCTTCAAAGAAGCTATTTACAGAAGGGAGAAGAGATGAATCTATTATTTATTTCTCTGGGATGTGATAAGAATCTGGTGGATTCGGAGGTCATGCTGGGGATTCTCGGGGCTGGCGGCTATCAGATCGTGGATGATGAGATGCAGGCGGATGTCATCGTAATCAACACCTGCTGTTTCATCCATGATGCCAAGGAAGAGAGTATACAGACCATCCTTGAGATGGCAGAGTATAAGAAGACGGGCAGGCTTAAGGCGTTGATCGTCGCGGGATGTCTTGCCCAGAGATATCAGCAGGAGATACGCACGGAGATTCCGGAGGTGGATGCTGTTCTGGGGACCGCTTCCTATGACCAGATCGCACAGTCGATAGAAGAAGCGCTTGCCGGACATGGAGGCGTAAGGCTCGCAGATCTTGACGCATTGCCGGCGGTGCAGGAGAGACGGCTTGTGACCACAGGCGGGCACTACGCTTATCTTAAGATCGCGGAGGGGTGTGATAAGCACTGTACCTACTGTATCATCCCGAAGCTTAGGGGGAATTACAGGAGTGTGCCGATGGAGCGGCTTTTGAAAGAAGCGGGTGAACTTGCGGATCAGGGCGTGAAGGAACTGATTCTGGTAGCCCAGGAAACGACACTGTATGGGAAGGATCTCTACGGCGAGAAGTCTTTGCACAGGCTTCTTAAGGAACTGTGCAGGATCGGCGGGCTTCGCTGGATCCGGATTCTCTATTGTTATCCGGAGGAGATATATGACGGGCTGATCCAGGTGATGAAGGAGGAGGAGAAGATCTGTCATTATATAGATCTCCCGGTCCAGCATGCCAATGACGAGATATTGAGGCGGATGGGCAGACGGACGTCGAGGAAGCAGCTGGGGGAGATCGTGGGGAAGCTCCGGAAAGAGATCCCGGATATAGCGATCCGTACGACGCTGATCACCGGATTTCCGGGAGAGACGAAGGAGCAGCATGAGGAGCTTATGGAGTTCGTAGATGAGATAGAGTTTGACCGTCTGGGAGTATTTACCTATTCGCCGGAGGAGGATACGCCGGCGGCCGATCTGCCGGATCAGATTCCGGAGGAGGTCAAGGAAGAGCGTCAGGCAGAGTTGATGGAGCTTCAGCAGGAGGTCGTATTTGCACAGGCGGAGGAGATGATCGGAAGAGAGGTCCTGGTGATGATCGAAGGCAAGGTAGCCGATGAGGACGCTTACGTGGGAAGGACATACAGGGACGCGCCCAATGTGGACGGGCTGATATTTATTAATACGCGGGAAGAGATGATGTCCGGGGATTTTGCGAGAGTGAGGGTCACCGGGGCTTTAGAATATGATTTGATAGGAGAGTTGATATCATGAATTTACCAAACAAGTTAACTGTACTGAGAGTGATTATGGTTCCGTTTTTTGTATTTTTTATGCTGACGGATGTGGGAGGGAGTGCAAACAAATGGATCGCGCTTGTGCTGTTCTGTGTGGCAAGCCTTACGGATATGCTGGACGGTAAGATCGCACGCGCCAGGAATCTGGTGACGAATTTCGGGAAATTCATGGATCCGCTGGCTGATAAGCTCCTGGTCTGTTCTGCGATGATCTGCCTGATCCCGTCAGGGAAGCTTGAGGCGTGGTTCGTCATCGTGATCATCGCGAGGGAATTCATCATCAGCGGTTTCCGTCTGGTTGCGTCTGATAACGGGATCGTGATCGCGGCAAGCTACTGGGGCAAATTCAAGACCGTATCACAGATGGCGATGATCATTGTACTGATCGCGGATTTCGGTGGAGTATTTGATATGATTGGAATGGCGATGATCTGGGTATCCTTAATACTGACGGTTGTTTCTTTGATCGATTATGTCGCAAAGAACGTACAGGTATTGACACAAGGGGGTATGTAGAAGATGACGGTAGAATTGATATCTGTTGGGACAGAGATCCTGCTTGGGAACATCGTGAACACCAATGCGGCGTTTCTGTCAGAGCAGTGTGCAGCGCTTGGGCTTTCCTGCTATCACCAGAGCGTGGTGGGAGACAATGAGGAGCGTCTCCTGGAAGCGGTCCGCCAGGCGCTGTCCAGGTCGGATATCCTGATCTTGAGCGGCGGACTTGGACCTACGAAGGATGATCTGACCAAGGAAGTGACGGCGAAGGCATTCGGGAAGGAATTATACGAGGATGAGCATACGAAGAAGCGGATCGAAGAATATTTCCGCAGGGTGCACAGCGACCAGGTTACGCCCAACAACTGGAAACAGGCGCTGGTTCCTGAGGGGGCGAAGGTGATCGATAACCATAATGGTACCGCTCCGGGATTGATCTTGGAGGAGAACGGGAAGATTGCGATCCTTCTTCCGGGGCCGCCCAATGAGATCGTGCCTATGTTCGAGCGGGATGTGGCGCCTTATCTGAACCGATTGCAGCCGGAGGGTATCTACTCGAAGATGGTGAAGATCAGTTCGATCGGGGAGAGCAAGGCGGAGACCATGATCGCGGATCTGATGGAAGCACAGACCAATCCGACCATCGCGCCCTATGCAAAGACCGGCGAGGTACATCTGCGTGTGACGGCGAAGGCCGCAAGCGAGGATGAGGCCGAAGAGCTGATCGCTCCGATGATAGAAGAATTATTTGCGAGGTTTGGGGATAAGATCTACACAACAGAGGAAGAAGTGACTCTTGAGGCGGCGGTCGTGAAGCTTCTTGAGGAACAGAAGATGACCGTGACGACGGCGGAATCCTGTACGGGAGGACTTCTTGCGGGAAGGATCATGAATGTGGCGGGAGCGTCCAACGTGTACCGCGAAGGGTATATCACCTATTCCAATGACGCGAAGGAGCGTCTTCTGGGTGTGAAGAGAGAGACGCTTATGGAGTACGGCGCGGTAAGCCCTCAGACGGCATGCGAGATGGCAGAAGGTGCAGCCAGGGCGTCAGGCGCGGATGCGGCGCTTAGTGTGACGGGAATCGCCGGGCCGGGAGGCGGGACCAAAGACAAACCGGTGGGGCTTGTGTACGTGGGCTGCTATGTGAAGGGACATGTCTGTGCAGAGGAATTTCATTTTACAGGGAACAGGGATAAGAATCGGGAATTTGCTGTGGCGAGGGCGCTGACATTCCTTCGGGAGGAACTGATCAAGATAAGAAAGCGGTAAGGAGGCTTTGGTATGGACATCAGAAGACTTGGGCAGAATGAGCTGCTGCCGGCATTACATCTTGCATGGGAGGTATTTGCGGATGAGATCGCACCGACGGTCTCGCCCGAAGGTGTGGAGTCGTTTAGCAAGTTTATCAAATACGATTATATCAGCCAGATCTGGCAGAGAGGTCATCTGATCTTCTTTGGCGCATATGAAGACGGGGAGATCTGCGGTATGCTGGCATTAAGGGCAGACGGGCATATCGCCCTCTTCTTCGTGAAGAAGCAGTACCAGGGAAGAGGAGCCGGGCGGATGCTGTTCGGGGCAGCGTATCATTGCTGCGCCGAGCTGCTTCTTGCGGACAGGATGACTGTGAATGCTGCGCCGGGGGCGGTAGAGAAGTATATACATATGGGGATGAGGCCTGCGGGTCAGGAGCAGGAGAAGGACGGGATGCGTTATGTTCCCATGGAAATGTATGTGAACCTTAAGATGGTCGCGCCAAGAGGAGGGAAGTCGAAGGCGCCGTGGATCGCGCTGGGAGTGTATGCGCTGGTTTTTATGCTTGTTCTGACGGCTGTGGGGCTTAACGCCGCCCGCATTTGGCATGATGAGAGCTGGGGAGATGGTGATTATCTGGATGAGCCGGACTTCTGGGAGGAATATGGAGACAGCCTGCCGGACGACTACACAGATGAATACGACGGCGGCGAATACGGCGGCTATGAAGAGGAAGAGCCTACAGGTATCGACGCGATCCCGGAAGATATAGCCGGTAATCTTCCCTATGAGATCGAGGATGAGTTATATACATTTTCGGATGAGGAGAAACAGTCCATGGTGATCGAATTCCATGTGAATTATCCGAAGATCAGCGGTCTGTCTGATTCCGGTACGGAAGATAAAGTGAACAAGATCTTGAAGGCCCGTGCCATGGAGACGGTAAAGAAGATCTACGAGGATCCGGTTCCTGAGATCAAGGAGAGGGTCTTAGGAGAGCAGAATCCGGTGCTGATCAGCTATGTAGAGTACAAGGTCTGCTACGCATCCGAGGATCTGATCAGCGTTGCTTATAATGATCTGAGCTACGAGGGCGGTCAGGCATATGCGTCCCAGCATCTTCGGACCTGTAACATCAGCCTTAAGGACGGGACGGCCTATGAAGTGAAGGATATCGTAAGCCTGGATAACAGATTCGTAGATCAGTGGCTTCAGGTGATGCGCAGCGAGACGGGTGACGACGATTTCTTATCAGAGCTTGACCAGGCAGAGATGAAGAGGGCCCTGGAGGGTGACAGCAAAGAAGGAGTCTATGTGGTGAACTTCTTCCTGGATGCCGACGGGATTGAGATTGGTTTTGACTTGAATTACGAAGACGGGGACCCTAATGACCAGGGGTATGTGTGGGTGACCGCGCCGTTTACCCTCGATGAGATCCGGGAGTATGCGTCGGGGAGCGGTTTCTGGAACGAGATAGAGTAACAAAATGGGGACGTAGTAGAATGCAATTTTACTACGTCTCCATTTTCAATATATGGTGTTTGCGCGCTCTTTGCCACAGGGCTCTCCCGAGTAAGGAGCCGGCGCTTTGTCTTATCGTTGGCTGCAATGCAGTCATTAGATTTTCCAATAAATATAGAAAATGAAATGATAAAAATAGGAACTGCTTTACAAGCCGCAGAAATAAAGATAAAATATATTACAGATTATTAATAAAGTTGAGGAAGTACGGTGGATAAATTATTTTTGAAAAAAGCAAGAGGGAAGATGATTATCATCATTCTGGTTATATTGGCAGGCTTCCTGATCCGGGGGAGGCTTGACGGCCTGTATGAGCGGCAGCAGACGCGCGAAGGAGAGGGAGAGGTCAATGTATATTCCGAGGGAGACAGGGTCGGCAGGACTCTGACTTACGCCGAGAATGTACCGGATGATCATCCGACTCTTGGAGTTTTCCATAAGGAGCATCCGGAGGCGGAGGTGCTGGCGGCCTGTGAGGAGGATCTTACCAATGACGGGCTTAAGGATCTGGTAGTCATATTTGCTACTACGGAGGATGACGAGCATGTAGGGACCGAGAATCTTGGACGGCATAAGCATATCCGGCTGACGGTAGCCATTGATTCCGGGGACGGGGTGAATTATGAATTCACAGAGCCGATCCCGGCGCCTGTGGAGAACCAGAAGATCCAGTTCCAGAACATAGACAAGAAGGACGAGATAGAGTTCGTTCTCCAGGGGCAGAAGGACAATAAGGTAGGATATGGGATCTTCCGTGTGGTGGAAGGGGAGACCGTCAACCTGTTCGGCGAAGGGATGGAGGACTGCTGATAGGAGCAGATCGTCTGCCGGAGGCAGATAAGATAAGGGATAGTTGCTAAGAGGGATGGAAGCAATATCCCTTGCCCCACACGGTGGTCAGGTGCTTTGGTTTGGAAGGGTTGTCTTCGATCTTGTCACGGAGACGCTTGATGTATACAAGGATGGAGTTGTCATCCGGTGTCTCGCTCTTCCATACCCTGGTGAAGATCTCCTGTTTGGTCAGGAGCACCCCGGGATTCTCCATAAAAAAGCACAGCAGGGAGAATTCTTTGGAGGACAGGGAGATCTCCTTGTCATACTTATATACGGTCTGCGAATCAAAATGCAGAGTGAAGGCACCCACCTGTGCGGTTGTGGACAGAGGCGCGCCGGAAGATGCGGCGGGGCTATACTGCTGTGTGCGCCTTACGATGGCACGGATCTTGGAGACCAGCACGGCCTTGCTGAAGGGCTTGGTCATATAATCGTCTGCGCCGAGACCAAGACCTTCTACCTGGGCCGAGTCTTCTTCCTTGCCGCTTAGGAGGATCACTGGGGTTAGGATCTTCCGCTCCCTAAGTTCCCGCAGCATAGAGAAGCCGTCCTGACCCGGCATCATGATATCAAGAAGGATCAGGTCGAAGGTCTGCCGGGCAAGACATGCGAAGGCATCCGTGCTGTCGGAAGCGCAGACGGCGTCTATCTGTTCATGTCTTAGAACGGAGGATATGGCTTTTAATACGGGTGCTTCATCATCAACAATGAGAACGGTGATATTGGACATATGAGTGATTCCTGCCTTTCTGTGAGCGTAGTGCTTCTGTTATCATAGATTATATCGGGCAGTGTTTTTGATGTCAAATCTATTTTCCAAAAGAGGTATTATGAATAAGAAGAGACTTAGAAGGCAGATCCTTATGACGGCAGCGGGAGCAGCGGTTTTGTTCGGGATCGCCGTATTCAGCTATCAGGATGTGAAAAGGTCGATCGTTGTAAATGAACAGGAGAGCTTAAGAAGCCTTGCCCAGGTGAATGCCAGGAGCCTCCAGTCGAGCCTGGAGGCGAAGGCGAACCTGCTCTATGCGGTGTTCTCAGGCGGCATGAGGGAGGAAGAGGATATTGAGACCGGGCTTCTGCGGCTGCGGGAGAAGGGAAGCTATATACCGATCGAAGAGTTAGAGGAACTGAGAGATTGGGAGCATAGACTTTGTGAGCGGGCAGGAGAAAGCCCCGGAGCCGTGATTACCGGACCGGTGAGGAAGTCCGAAGAGGGTTATTACATCCTGTATATGACAAAGGCGGTGGGAATGGGCGGAAGGATCTCCGGGTACGTTATGGCAGAGCTGAATCTGGATGAGATCTATGCCCGGGAACAGGCATTGTCAGAACTCTGGCTTGAGAACGGCAGATATTGTATCGTGAAGGGGGCGGACGGAACCACCGTGATGCCGGGAAAGGATGCGAAGGAAGAGATCTCTCTTACCCATATGGATCAAAACGGCTGTACGATCGAATGGGTCTACGAGGCTAAAAGCGGGACGCCGACGAGAACAAGGAAGCTTGTTGCCTATGAAGCCCTGGAGATAGGAGAAGAGGAGTTCTATCTCTATATTATTGAAGATTATGAGCAGATCATAGAGCCCATCGAGCAGATCGCGTTTTATTTCTGTCTGCTTGGAACTGCAGCAATCCTCTGTGCCGCGGCGTTGATCTATAAGATCACGGAACAGAGGAAGAAGGAAGAGCTTCTGGTGAGGGAATTACAGCACGAGAAGACTCTGAATGAGACGATGAGGCAGCAGGAGGGATTGATGCAGAGATATAATCACTCGAAGACTATGAGTGTGCTGACGGGATCCATTGCCCATGAGTTTAACAACCTTATGACACCGATCGTGCTGTATGCCGATCTGTTGGAGGAGAATGAGACGGTTTTTAACGAGATGCCGGAGGAGGTTACGGAGCTAAAGAGCGCCGCGGGCAGATGCGAGGAGCTGGCGAGGCAGCTTCTAAGCTACAGCCGTCAGGGCAGGGCGGAGAAGGTGTATACGGAATATGACGCCGCTCTTGCGATACAGGAGGCGGTGAATATTGTGAAGAAGCTGCTTCCCAAAGAGGTGAAGCTAAGAGAGAACCTCAGCAGGAACTCTTACTACATCCGCGGGCAGGCAGGCGCTTTGAATCAGATCCTTCTGAACCTGACGACCAACGCCCTCCATGCGATGAGGGAGGGAGGGACGCTCCGGATCCAGTTCGGGCTCAGCGTGGATGATGAACAGACTGTCCGCCTCGTGGTAGAGGACAGCGGAACCGGGATTCCGGCAGATATCAGGCAGCAGGTATTTCATCCGTTTTTCACGACGAAGCAGGGCGGGGAAGGAACGGGGATCGGGCTTACGGTAGTAAAGAGGCTTACGGAGGAGCACGGGGGCTCGATACGTGTGAAGACAGAGGAGGGAAAGGGGACGATGTTCATCTTGGATTTCCCGCGGGTGAGATGACAGGAATCGCCCCATAATATACAAGGCGCCGGATCATGATAGATTCACGGCGCCTTGGAAGGATTATTCTTCTTCCAGATTCTCGTTCAGATAAGGTGTTGCGGTATCGGCAATATCGATCGCGTCTTCGTCTGAGATATTGTCGATCTTCTTAGCGGTATTGTACCAGTCTTCGAAGGTCATTCCAAGCGGGAAGTTGTCTTCCACGGAATCTTTGATGAATTCATCAAAATCCGGAATACCGGCTTCCTCAAAGATCTCGTTGGATAATTCCAGAGACTTCATGGAATCCTTGGCAAAGATGATATCTTCTTCCGGTACGGCCGGATCCTTCCACTGTGTCTGGAAATCTTCATCATTCTGCATGGTCTGTTCGGACCACTGCCAGGTGATAGTACGGCCTTCTGCAACCGTCTTCATATATACAGTACGAAGTCCTACATAAGGGTCTACATCGAAGCCGTCGGCGAACATCATGGCTGCGTTATACGGATGCTCGTATAAATATTTGACAGAGAGCATATGGGCGTAGATCAGACGGCGTGCAAGCTCCGGATATTTCTCCCTGAAAGCGACAGACATGGCGTAGCTGCAGCAGGTTCCGGCATTCTCTTCGGTGAGCAGCTCGCCTTCTTCCAGGTTCGCACCCCAACTGATACACATGATCTTGCCGAAGCCTTCGAATTCTGCCTGGGAAGCGTATGGGTCGCAGCAGGTGAATGCATCGATCTGTCCTGCCTTCAGCGCGAACATGGCATCCTTCTGTCCCATGGCAACGATGTCATAATCCTCTGGCTGGAAGGAGAAGCCGTATTCTTCAGACCATTTTCTCCACTCGGAATTGAACTGCGGTTCGGCCTCCATGGAGATGGTTTTGCCTTCAACGGCAAGCGGATCGTCTACATCGATATCGTTGCTGACTACGAGATAACGGGAGCCGCCCAGGTGGTTGGCCGCTGCCTGGAATACCGGAGAATCGTCTGCCATCAGGTTCTTGCTGAAGAAGATGTATCCTACGTCCATGGCGCCGCTGATCAGGGCATTCACGGTTTCAGCGGATTTGGTTACATTGACCTTCAGGCCAAGTGCCTCGTAGATCCCGGATTTCTCTCCGATGATGGAGGCACACATATGGTCACAGTTGAAGTAGCCCATCTCTACGGTATAGTTCTTCTCTTCCTCGCTCAACTCGCCGAACTCATAGTCCTCCACTGCCTTCTTAGGATCAAAATCTGTGGATTCGACATCTACGGTATTGGTCTCGCTGCTGTTATGGCATGCCGTGAGAAGAGAACAGAGCATGGCCGCAGCCAGCAATGATGCAATTAATTTCTTTTTCATTGGTATCCCCCTTTAAAAAATTAATATTTATTAATATTTACATTCATCATAGCAGAAGCGTCAGAGAAGAAAAAGGACTAATAAAATATATTATTATTTTAAATAAAGGGGCTGAATATATCATCATTTTCAATTAGACCAGAATTGTAAAAAGCAATATAATGAATGATGAGATGTTTTAGGATTGAGGGAGAAGATATGCGCTTAGAATACGTAAGAAGCTTTATTGGAGTCGTTAATTATAAGAGTTTTTCACTGGCTGCAAAGTATCTGTATCTGTCGCAGCCCACGATCAGTACACATATCAAGCAGTTGGAATCGGAGCTTGGAGTGCAGCTTCTGGTGCGCTCTACGAAGGATATCGTTCTCTCTGAGGAGGGCAGGGTATTCTATCCCTATGCACTGCAGTTATTAGAGACAGAGAATCAGGCATTGGAGCAGCTGAACCGGAATGAGAATGAGGCAGGGCGGGTAGTCTCCCTGGCGGTTTCGTCCGTTCCCGGGAACTATATGTTCCCGCAGTTCTTAGCTTCATTTCGGGCAAAGAATATGGATATCAGCTTCAAGGTGTTGGAGGGTGACAGCGGGAATGTGCTGCAGAAGATCCTGAATTACGATGTGGAGATCGGGATCGGCGGCCTGACCAGCGGGAATGATAAGATCTATTCGGAGATTCTCTTTGAAGACGAGATCATATTGATCACGCCGAACCAGGCCAAATACAGGAACCTGAACGGGAAGTTTCCCATCGAACAGCTCCGTCGGGAGTGGTTCGTGATACGGGAACTTGGCAGCGGGACCAAGACGGCGTCTGAGAATGTGGAAGAGGGACTGAAATTGAATCACGCATCCCTGCATGTGGCGGCGCAGTTCGAATCATCGGAGCTGGTACGCCGGACGGTAGAGGCCGGCGGGGGAGTCGCATTTATCAGCAGGACTGCGGCAAAGGAATCATTAGATAAGCAGAAGGTGCTGGAGTTTAATTTTGAGAATGTGAATACGAAGCGTCAGATTTACCTGATGTACCACAAGGACAGGAAATTAAGCGCTGTGTCGGAGCGGACCATAGAAGCTCTTCGAAGATACTGCGCAGAAAAATATGCATAAAAGGCTGCTGCATAATGACAGGATCATATATGCAGCAGCCTTTGACAGACGGCGGCAACCCGGTGGCCATGCCGTTATTCCGTCTGAAATTATTCTTTCCATCTAAGCAGTGCTCTCTCGCACAATACCAGGATGGTATCCATCAGGTATCCGATCAGACCGGCGATCACCATATAAGCGATGACGCGCTCTGTCTCTAACCGTCCCTGTGCTTCCACCATTATGTAACCGAATCCGGCACTTGTCGCAATGAACTCCGCTCATATGACGGACATCCAGCCAAGTCCGATCGCCAGACGTATGCCGGTAAGCACTCCGGGGAGAGAACCCGGAATTACGATATCTTTGATGATATTGAATGTGTTCGCGCCCATGGACCTGGCGGCATTGTAGAAATCCTTACTGATATCCTGTACGCCGGAAACGGTATTAAGGATGATCGTAAAAATACCGCTGAACGCGATCAGGAAAACAGTAGGTCCGTCCCCGATACCAAACCATACGATGGTGAGCGGCACCCAGGCCATGATCGGTACCTGGCGCAGGGAATTGATGAATGGGGACATGGTCTGTAAAAGCTTCGGCGAATATCCCATGACCATCCCAAGCGGGAATCCGATCAGGAATGCATACAGAGAACCGGTCACGACACGCCGCATGGTAATGGCAAGATTCTCTAAAACATACATATCGGTTAATGAATAAACGACCTGGTAGGCCACATTTTCCAAATACGGAAATATAAACGGGGCGTTCACTGCGTGAGCGGCGAAATACCAGATCACACAGATCAGGGCCAGGGAAAAGATCGCACCCTTGTTATAATTCTTACCGCCCATTTTCCGCCAATTCTGTCGGTCTTTTGTCTTGGTAGCGTGTATCATACGATCTACCTGTTTGTTATCTCCCAATTGTTCACCTCCCTTATGACTTGAGGATAATATATACAGCCAAATCATAACAAAATTTTAATAATTATAATAGAAATATTGGACAAAAAAATAAAGACGGTGTCGAATATTGTATTTTTTTATAAAACCGGAAAGTGCGGGCAAATAAAGCTATAATAAAACGGTATAAATTGTAGGGAGGTGCCGTGAATGAAGAAGCCTTGCATCGAATATATCAGTGCATGTGCATGATGTGAAGTGTTTGGAGACTTGGTTCAAGTCCTGGAGAAAGAATATGAAGGAAAAGTGAATGTGAAGATCTACCGCGCAGGTCAGGATTTTGATTATATCAAGAAGTACGGTGCGGTGACCAAGAGTATGCTGGTCATCAATGAGAAGAAGGCAGTGACGAAGCTGACCAAGCCTGCCGTGCGCAAAGCATTCGAGGAGGCATTGAAGATATGATAGGAGATTTGTGGGGGTTTCTGTCCAGTATAGTAGTGTCGGCGTGGTCGATGCTCAACAGTTCATCGCCGTGGCTGGTATTCAGCTTTGTCGTGGCTGGTCTGCTGCATGAATTTCTGAAGCCTGAGAAGGTACAGAAGACGTCCATCGGTTCAAAGCGGGTGAGCGGTGTGTTCTGGACGACGGTGTCGGGGATGTTCATACCGATCTGCAGCTGCGGAACGATCCCTCTTGGTATCAGTATGTATTACAGCGGGGCTTATCTGGGGCCGACGCTGGCGTTCATGACCAGTACGCCTATGATCAATCCGCTGGCGGTGATCCTGTCCTGGGGGCTGCTGGGCAAAGAGATCACCATCATCTATGTTATTACGGGATTTGTCGCGCCGATGATCATCGGCATGGTGGCGAATAAGTACGCCGGCGACGAATTACATATCGGGATCAATAAGATCCATAAGAAGCAGGAAGAAGAGGAAGGAAGGATTACGCTGGAATCCGGCGACGATGACGAGGATGCGCCGGCCATGATCCAGCTTGAGTTCGAGGAGCCGTCGTTCTGGGAGAAGGT
>CANDQP010000039.1 GCA_947388185.1 uncultured Dorea sp.
TAATTTCATTTATCATTGCATTATACTTCTCTACCATTAGCCGCGTTGCAAAATCAAATTCAAGTGTTGTTCTTTCTTCCATTCGGAATTTAATATATTCCACCACTGAATAGTTAAATAAATCCACAACATCTATGTCTGTCGTATCGTCATCATCTTTTACTTTCAGCACCGCATCTGATACGATATCTTGATTTGCATATATGTCATCTAATAATATAGGTACCTCTTGTTGGTTCAAACCTTTTTTCGGCTGTCTTCCTCTACCTAATGAAAAAGTTATTGCCCCGGCCCTACTGCCCATAGTATGAAGACCATTAACTATATCTGAAAAAGGTCTATGTGCATCTTCTACTGCATGAATATTTGCTAATCTTAATGCCAAAAATCTGTAGTTCTTTTTTCTCAATTGGTCCATATTAATTGGTTTGCTTATATGTACCAAAACAATTCTATTCTCTTGATCATCCCATACTGCATTTAAAAACTTCTCCAGTTTTCCTTTCGCCATTGCGAACCTATTACACTGAATCATTGCTACCTGATTTTCTCGATCGTATATCATCAATAAATCTTCCCCTCTGGTATCCCATATTCAGTTTTTAATTGATTAATGATGTTCTGCGCCGTTCCTCTGAACATTGCAACACCTTTTGCACCTATGACTCCCATCCCTCACACCACCTCCTTCTCCACAAATAAATAATTTTTTCTGGCTGTCCAGATTTATGTACATCCATTGCGCTATGCTTATCTAAACAGCCTCCTTCTCTTCACTAAGGAAATACTCAATGGATACACCAAAGTAATCAGCAAGAGTTTTGAGCTTATCTACCTTAGGATTGCTTCTTCCAGTTTTCCAATCTGATAAAACCGATTGAGAAATACCCGTATCTTTTGATACTTGATATGCTGTTTTGTTTATTTTACCCAATAATTCAGCAAATTTTTTGTACACTTTTACACCGCCTTTCCGTATCTTGCATATTGTAATTACTACGGAAATGTGATAATATTTATTTGTCAGATAAATTTAACATTTCCGTAGTATGCATGAAAATTATTGGTTTTCCATTGCATGCTCATACTATACTATGGCTTTCCGATAATGCCAATCACTTTTTTATCGGTTTTCCATTGTATTATCCATGTTTGTGAAAGGTGGACAAATAATGTATGAGATTTTTAAGCAATTGTTACAACAGTATGGCGTAAGCGCATATAAAGTTGCTAAAGCTACTGGCGTTACACAATCAACTCTCAGTGATTGGAAAAATGGAAGAAGTACTCCTAAATCCGAAAACATGAAAAAATTGGCAGACTATTTTGGTGTTTCGATTGATTATTTAATGACTGGAAAAGAAGGAACTGAAAAAGAACCCCAGCTAAAACCCCGGGACGAAAAAGACATCAAAGAAATTCTGTCCAGCACAGAACAACTCCTTAAGCAAGACGGGCTTATGTTCGACGGTCAACCTGCCAGTCCTGAAGCTATAGATTCCATCCTCTCAGCCATGCAGATCGGGATGGAGATGGCTAAAAAGAAGAATAAAGAGAAGTACACTCCTAAAAAGTACAAAAAGGATTGATGATATGGATGATATTAGAAAATTAGCAAATTCACTTGCTAAGAAATACCAGAGCCGAAACCCTTTTGAAATCATACAGGGCATGAACACCATTCTGGTATTTGCACCGCTTATTGATGTACGCGGCTTTTATCAATACTTTCAAAGAAATAACATTATATACATAGATGAACATTTGCCAGAGTACGAACAAAAATTTGTTTGTGCACATGAATTAGGGCACATGCTCATGCATCGTAAAGAAAATACAGTCTTTATGGATACCAGAACATATTTGAAGACTACACCTTATGAAACGGAAGCTGATAAGTTCGCAATGGAATTGCTAGTTCCAAATGATATTATTTTAGAAAATTGGAAAACCACTACTGAACAATTATCAAGGCTAACTGGATACTCAGAAAAACTGATAAGATTAAGACTTAAATGATATATAACCGCTTCGGCGTTTATTCCATAGAAAAGGAGTATAATATAGATGTCTACAACCGAAAAATTATATTTTTCAATCATAAGCGGATTACAAGACAAAAACATAAAATTCAAAGATTTGCAAAAATTATTAGATATCTTGGGATTCGACTGCCGCATAAGAGGCGATCACTTCATATATTCTTACGATAATTTTCGTGAGAATATAAATATACAGCCTTCTGGCAATATGGCGAAACCTTACCAAGTTAAGCAGGTTAGAAACTTCTTACAAAAATATCAAATCAGATTTTAGGAGGTACCGTATGTACAAATACGAACGAATTATTTATTGGTCTAATGATGACAATGCCTTTATCGTGGAAGTACCTGAACTTCCCGGATGTATGGCAGATGGCAAAACTATTGAAGAAGCAATTGCCAATGCTGAAATCGTTATAAAAGAATGGATAGAAGTCACTCTTGAAAGAGGGCTTGAAGTTCCTGAACCTAAAGGACGGTTAATGTACGCCTGATAAAAAGTATAACCGCTTTGGCATTTATTTAGAAGATGGATATGATCATGCAAATTAATTATTCCAAACAAGCTGTAAAGTTTCTTAGCAAACAGAATAAAATAGTACAAAAGAGAATTATAGACGCAATCAACAAACTACCAAGTGATGATGTCAGAAAATTACAAGGAAGAACTGGTTATCGTCTTCGCGTTGGAAATTTCCGCATTATATTCAGCGCTTCCGGAAATATTCTTTACGTTGAAGAAATCAATAACCGTGGACAAATTTATAAATAGGAGGGCTTATTATGAATGCAATTAAAGAAAGAATATTTGGCGCCGTCACTGTTATGAATGATTCTGACGCTGAAAAAGTATGGAACTTTGTCATTGAAAATCTTTCTCCAAGGTCATGGGATGATATTGAAGAAGTGTCTCCAGATGAATGGGATTTAAAAATGCTTGAAGACATAGACAAAAATCCGGATTGCCATGAATTTGTATCCCAGGATGAATTATTAAAAGAATTAAATTTAACCCTATAGTACTATATTTGCTACTTTTATCTTAAAAGGGCAGGCATATAAAAGATTATAGGAGATGAAAAGATGAGTAAAGAAGTGGTAAAGGGATTAATAGACCTTATTGATGATAGCGATATGGACACGATTTTCAATGTATTAATAAGATTTGTTCCTGAAGAAGCTCCACTTCCCGACGAAATAGAATCTATTGAAAGAGCGAATAAAAGTATAGCTGGACACGGAACTATACCACATGACGCTATTGACTGGGATTAAAACCTTAAAATATAACCGCTCCGGCGTTTATATAAGTTTCTCACTGTAAAGTCGTACAGATGAGAAAGAGAGGTAGATATAAATTCATTATATAAATATTGTCTATACTATAACTATGGAGGTAACATGTTATGGAATATGTTGTAAATTTTACATGGGATAACGAAGCCGACGTATGGATTGCTACTAGCGATGATATACCCGGTCTTGTACTGGAATCTGGCTCTTTCGATGCTCTGTTGGAGCGCACCCGCTTTGCTGTGCCTGAGCTTCTTGCACTGAATGCTTCCGAGACTCAGCCACTATCTTTAACTTTTATATCAAAGCGTCAAGAAAGGATGGTCCTATAATGGCTGAGTATGAGAAAAAAGTACGCAAAATACTTTCCCAGAATGGTTGTTCTTTCTAACGTCGCGGGAAAGGTGATCACGATATCTGGTACAGTCCAATTACAAACCGTCACGTGACAGTTGATACAAAGATAAAATCTCGACATACTGCAAATGCCATTATGAAGCAAAGCGGAATTAACTATAAATTCTAAAGTATACTTTTCATTTGCCGCAATAATAAAACCGCCCCTGCGCCAACAGGAACGGTTTCACATAGATGTAACTCGCAAACCAGAGGATTGCGGTATACACCAACCCTAAGCAAGTTGATTATACCATAATCCTCCGCATTTTACGAGGGTTATTTTTTATACCCTTCTTCAGGAGTGATACCATGCCAAAACGCAAGAAATACCCAAAGCTCCCCAACGGCTACGGAAGCATTAAACGGCTCTCAGGCAAAAATCGCACTAACCCCTATGGAGTTTACCCTCCAGTGAAAGAATTCGATAAGAACGGCATCCCAGTACCGCAAAAGGCTATCTGCTATGTGGATGACTGGTATAAGGGCTTCGCTGTGCTCACCTGGTATCGGAACGGGGAGTATTACGAAGGTAGGGAGAAAGAACTGTCCTCTGACTCGGATGAACTAAAGCGCCAGATCATCGGGATCCTATCAAAGTACAACCAAGGGCAACGTGAGGTTGCCGATCAGAAGACCTTTGAAGAGATCTATCAGGAATACTACCGTTGGAAGTTCCAGAAGCCGCATGATCATACAGAAAAGAAATCCTCAATGGAAAACAGTATGCGCGCCGCTTACAAAAACTGCAATTCCATCCATGACAGATCATTCCGCTCCCTTACGGCCAACGATCTGCAGGAAGTTGTAGATAACTGCCCTAAAAAGCATTCTTCTTTGGAACTGATTATTATCCTCTTCCACCAGATGTACGCCTACGCAGAAGCCAATGATCTGGCAGACAAGGATTATTCTAAATTTGTGAAAATTAACAAGATGGATGATGATGAACACGGAGAACCCTTCTCAGAAGACGATCTTAGAATTTTATGGGATCACCAGGACAATGAAGTAGTTGAGATGCTTTTGATTATGTGTTACTCAGGATTCCGAATTTCCGCATACTTGGATATGAAAACGAATCTTGAAAAGAAATACTTTCAAGGCGGAGTAAAAACTGCCGCAGGGAAGGATCGCATTGTTCCGATTCACAGTGCCATCCTACCATTAGTACAAAAAAGATTGAAACAACATGGTTCATACCTTCCTGTAAACGTATCGAATTTCCGTAAGGCTATGTATAAAACTTTGAAGACACTAAAAATTAAAAAGCATACTCCCCACGATTGCCGTCACACATTTTCCTTTCTTTGTGATAAATATGCTGTGAATGAAAATGATAAAAAGACAATGCTCGGTCACGCTTTCACGGATGTCACAAATAAAGTATACCGGCATCGGGAATTAGAAGAATTGAGAAAGCAAATTGAACGTATAAAAGTTTGTCACTAACGTGTCGCTAACGGTTCGTGTTTATTCACAATTTTATATGGTTTTCTGCACGTATATAAATCTCTTGAAAGCCTTGAAAACAGAGGGACTGACGTACATTATACAGTATTTTCAAGGCCCTTAAAAAACAAACTTTTTTAAATATTCCTTAAATCCTCCCGCTAAGCCTGATCCTCACCGTTACCCGCAGTCCCCGCCGTCCATTCTCCACAGTAAGCCCTCCCCGCATCTCCTTCATAAAATAATCCGCCAGGTAGAGTCCAAGCCCCGCTCCTTCTTTGTGCTTTGCATTGCTGCCGCGCCGGAACTTCTCCTTCAGCAACGGCAGTTCATCACTGCCGGCACCGCCTCCGTAATCTTCAATACCGACAGCGAGATATCCATCTTCCTTCGTCACGGATACCTCAATCTCAGTATCCGCATATTTGTAAGAATTCATAAAAATATTGTCGAACACCTGCTGCAGCCGAAGCCCGTCTGCATACAGCAGACAATCTGGAACATCTGAAAATATTCCTCTATTCAGATAGTCCGCTCCCTTAAGCATCTTCTCTATCTCTCTGCTCTCCATATCCGCAGGAGTTACCGCAAGCTTCTGAAGTTCTTCTAATGTCGCCGTAAACAGATTGGTGACAAGCGAATTGATCTGGTCTGCTTTGGAGATGATCTGCCCATAGTTCCCCTTGTCCTTTTCATTTCCTGCAAGCGCGATCCCCACTTCCGAAACCGCCTTGATACTCGCGACCGGCGTCTTGATGTCGTGAGAAAGCTTCGCCACAAGCTCCTTCTTGCTCTCGTTGGCTTTCGCCTCGGCAATCCGCGCCTTCTTAAGCTCAGAACGCATCAGATCGAAACTCTCCGTAAATGCACCAAAGAGATTCTCCCTGTCCATCTCCAGCGGAATATCCAGATTCCCTCCGGCGACCCGCTCGGCAAATCCCTCAAGCTTCCGGAACGGTCTGATGATCCGGCGGTTCAGATAAGCCATGTACCCGGTACAGACTGCACACTGCAAGATGATGGCAGCCGCCATGATAGCGGCTGCCGTCTGCTTCTGCTCCTTAAGTATCCGTACACTGTCATTATAAATGATGATCTTTCCAACTATTCCTCCCTGCACTTCAAGATCCAGAATCGTATCCCCGTGAGCAGCAGCCGAATTCACACTCTCGCTCAGGCCCCGTCTCGTGCAAAACACAAGCTCTCCGTTCTTATCAAGGACTGTATAATCAAGTTCTGTCTTGTTGATGTGTGTCTCCATCCTGTCCCAGTCTTCCTGTACAGAATGCACCGCTTCATTCATCTTCACAGCATCCCGCAGAAAATCTGAATCATCTGACACGAAGGCTGCAAGAGCAGCAATCTCTGCTGCAAAGATAACCAACATACTGATCAGGAATATCTGCTTCTTCATTGTCCTCCTCCATGGAACCTGTATCCGTCTCCCCAGGCTGTAATGATATATTCCGGGTTCCCCGGTTCACGCTCGATCGCCTCCCGGATCTTGCGGATATGTACATTCAGCGTTCCGTCTCCCGTGAACCGGTCCTCCCATACCTTCTCGAACAGCTCCTTTTTGGAGACAACCCTGTCCGCATTCCGGATCAAATAACACAACAACTTATATTCCAACGCCGTAAGCTTCACTGGCTTCCCATCCACAGATACCTGCTTCGCATGCGGATCCACCGCAAGCCTCCCGTCAGAATATCCATGCCCGGAATATCCGCCGCCTGCGCTCTGCCCGTAACGCTTGAGCACTACCTTCACTTTCGCAAGCAGGACGCCGAGAGAATAGGGCTTCTGGATGTAATCGTCACCTCCGATATTCAGGGCAATGATCTTGTCGTCATCACTTGTCCGCGCAGAGATGAAGAGAATGGGGATCTCAGTCTTCCTGCGAAGTTCCTTACACAACTCAAACCCGCTGCCGTCACCGAGATTGATGTCAAGCAGCACCAATTCCGTCTCATTCTCCTCGAAGAATTTCCTGCATTCCAGGGCACTGTATACGGCTTTTGTCTTAACTCCGAACAGATTAAAATATTCTGCCGTACTGTCGGCAAGCACTCTCTCATCATCAATGATCAGACATTCATAACGCATACCACATCTCCGTCATCAAAGGGATCCCCGCACTCCGGACAGAACTTCGGCGGTTTCGCCGGATCTTCCGGCTCCCAGCCACACTTGTCACAGCGGTATTGCGGCACTCCCGCCGGCTTTGGCTGCCCGCATTCGGAACAGAACTTCCCCTTATTCACCGTACCGCAGTTAGCACAGGTCCATCCTGCTGTCCGGCTTGGCCTTGGCGCACCGCATTCCACACAGAACTTGCCCGTATTGCCCTTCGCTCCGCAGGCACAATTCCAGGATGCCGCTGCATTTCCTGCTTCTGGCACTGCCGATCCGCCGCCTGCTGCCGCATTTCCTGTTCCTGACACTGCTGATCCGCCGCCTGACATCATTGCTCCTGCTCCTTGGGCCGCCTGCTGCTGCCCCATGGCATACAGATTCTGCAGATTCGCTCCGCCTGCCTGCTGCGCCATACCCATCCCCATGAAGCCTGACATCGCTCCGCCTGTGTTGCCTGCCGCCATGCGCATGGCATCTGCCTGAGCGCCGGCAAGTGTCGCCGCCGCCATATTAGGATCACGCATCACAGCCGACTTCTGGAGCTGCTTGATCATATCCTCATCTTCCTTCGACGCCGTAACACTGTTGACCCCAAGAGAATATACCATGATCCCCCTAAGCTCCGTCCACTTCTTTGACAGAACTTCGTTTAATGCATCTGACAGTTCCATCGTGTGTCCGGGCAGCGCACTGTAACGGATTCCCATCTCCGAGATCCTCGCAAATGCCGGCTGCAGCGCCGTCAGAAGCTCTGACTTCAGCATAGAATCGATCTGATCCCTGGTATAGACATAACCCACATTTCCGCAGACATTGGCATAGAATACCATCGGGTTCACGATCCGGTAAGAATACTCTCCGTTACAGCGGATAGAAATATCCACATCCAGGCCGATATTGCGGTCCACTACCCGAAACGGCACCGGATTCGGCGTACCGTATCTGTTCCCCGGAATCTCTTTGATATTCACATAATAGATCCGCTGATCTCTCCCTGCGCCGCCTCCGAATTCAAAACGTCTCCACGCTTCCCTGGCGACTCCCTTAAGTCCTTCTACGAAGGAGCCCCCAAACACGGACGGACTGGTCTTGGTATCATAAGTATATGCCCCCGGCTCCGCACACGCGTCGATCACCTTCCCGTCCTCTACAATGATCATACACTGCCCGTTGGCCACGGCAATATGAGAACCGTCCGTAATCACGTTGTCTTCGCCCTTCCTGTTGGCGGAACGGCCTGACACATGTTTTGCTCCCCTCGCCACTAATACGTCCGCATCCATCGCGTCACAATAAAAATATTCCTTCCACTGGTCTGCAAGCGTTCCGCTTGCCGCATTCCATGCTGCTTTGATCAATCCCATAATATCCGTCTCCTTCTTATTACTATTATTGACATTATATTAAAACTTTCCGCTGGTTCCGGAATGGTCCGAATGCATCCCGCCGCTTCCGCTGCCCGAACTGCTCTCCTTCTGGCGTTTGGTCCTGCTCACCGTATGATATAAGAACCGGTCCGTGCGATTCGACAGCTGAAAACTTCCTTCCCGCATATACTCCAGCGCTCCGTCCCTTCTGACACGCGTGTTCATACTCTTCTTCCAGGTCAGCACAATAACCAGCGAAACCGACAGCGATAACAGGAAAGATACCCCGATAATGAGCGGGATCCTCCACCCCTCTCCATAATGATGATCTTCTGTATAAGGCTTCCCTTCCTCGTATGCCGTCAGATAGTCGTCCGCCATAGATACATACCGGGCAAATGCATCGTAGAATTCGCCGTCAGACAGATCGTCGAGGATCAATTCTCCCATCCGCTCTCTTCCATATGTAGTGAATGCTCCCTGAGCTTCTCCGAAGCCAACCAGCCCCCAGTCACGCGCCGCCATGCTGATGGCAAGCATTACGCCGCTGTCGGCACAGTCGGCACCAAGTCCGTATTCCGTAAATATCTGCCGCTGCCAGTTCTTGATATCCCCTCCGCCGAAATCCTGCGTTGTGACAATGTAAACTCCCATTCCGTGCACCTCAGACACTCTGGCGCACTCCTTCTCAAGCGCATCCTCTTCCTCCGATGACAGCAAACTCGCATCGTCCTGCACCCACCCGGTAAATTCCGGGACTGTTCCTGCCGCAGATACCTCTACGGCGCCTATTGCGCCAAACATACCGGGGTAAATAACAGAAAGAACGGCTGAAACAAGAAACATTATCATGAATACCATCCCTGCAGCAGCATTTTTCTGTCTATACTTCTTCATCACAACACACCCCCAAACAACAAGATTCCAAGAATGGAACACACCGCCGTTCCAATAGCCGTGAATCCGCACAAATATTTCCAAAAGGCTCCCTTATCCACCGGAAGCTCTCCTACCATCTTCCCCGTCTGTCCATTGATCGCAAACTGGTACTTCTTATCCTGGTAGACCGTCTCGAACAGCCACACCGGAAGCAGTGCATACTGGACCTGCCCTCTCCGGGACGCAAGATGCCTTCTCTTCACACTCACGGACTGATAACCCTGAACCGTGCTCCGAAGCACCTGCTCCGCACTGTTATAGAGCCGCTCCTTGGCCCTGACTTCCGCCGTCTTCGCATCTACGTCATATCTGTCCGTCTCATAACCCGCCAGATATTCCGGACGGAACTCAGTCAGATCACTGTAGTTGAACGGTTCGATAGACTCTGTCGTATCATCGTCCATCTCTTCGCTTCCGTCCACCGGCACATGATAGAACTCCATAGTTCCCGCCCTCTGTACCAGATAATATGAGGTCTCCACATAGTCATAATCACTATCGCTCCACGCCCTCACGCGCGTGGCGTTAAAGCTCATATCCGCGCTTGCCTTACAGTCGAACAGCCAGTACGGAACATAACATCCCTTCAGATTCTTCAGATAACTCCTGTCACGGAAATTCTTCGGCAGCAGATGCTTCCCCTTACAGAACTTCTCTAACATCTGTCTGGCCTGGTCCCCCTGCACCCGGAACGGGATCATGACATCCGGTTCCAAATCTCCTGCCGCGGCAGCCTGGATCACTACCACATTATCACAATAAGGACAGACCGTACTTACCGTCTGCTCATCCGCCTCGATCTCGGCTCCGCAGGAAGGGCAGATATACCGTCCGTCCTCCGTCTTCTTCGCGCCTTCCGCTCCTTGCCGGTACTCCCAGGTCAAGTCCTGCTCTCCCTTAGACTGCTCTTCCTGTTCATACTGCTGTATCGTCTCCAGATCATAATGGTTTCCGCAGCTTTTGCAGGAAAGCTTCTGGGTTTCCGGAGAAAACTGAAGCGCCGCCCCGCAGCAGGGACACTTATATTGTACAAAATCCATCTCAATCTCCTTTACATTTACTGACACATTTCCTAATAACAGTATAATAGATTTACAATATCTATTCAATACTTCTCCAAAATGTCCTTCAGATACTCTTTATATTCTCTCCTTACACATTCCGGCCCGGCAATACACAGCTTGCTTCCGATCCCCGTGACCCATCCAAAAAACTGCGGACTGACTGCCGCCAATATGCGCACCCGAAATTGCTTGTCTTCTGCGGGAACGATCATCACATCCGTACCAAATCTGTCCAGAATCACCCCTATAATATCCTGATCACATTGCAGGGTAACTTCCTCGTCGTGACCGCCGTACATGGAGAACGTCTTTTTAGAGAATTCTACAAGATCAAAATCCTGAAATCTCTCTTTGCCGATACGTTCCTTCCTGGTCACACAAGCCTGCTGCATCTTATCCACCCGGTAATGCTTGATACAGTCCGCATCCTCATCATATGCGATCAGATAATAATTCGCGTCATCCCAGGTAAGCGACCATGGACTGACCGTATAGACGGCCCCCTTCTTCCTTGGCTTTAATTCCTTCTGCATCGTCCATTCCGCATACTGGTACTGAATCTGCCTGTTCTCCATAATGGCAGTATGTATCTGATCCACATTATAATAGACCGTCTCATTCCCGGTCTTCGGACGATTATAGATGAAGACATTCCTCTGAAGCTTCCTTGCATCGTGCTCGCCCGCAAGACCCTCCAGCTTCCCGATCAGTTCTTCGGATTTCCTCCGGCTGATGAACTTGGATGCCTGCACCGCATCTACCAGAAGCTTAAGCTCCGGCAATTCAAAATCCCTTCTGCCGATATAATAACCGCTGTTAGCCCCCTTCGCCTGCAGGATGTCCATCCCAAATTCCTTCAATGTCTCAATATCATTGTACACGGTCTTCCGGTCGATCGACATCCCATATCTACGCAGCTCCTTGTCAATATCCGCCGACGACATGGTGTGCTTCTCATCCGTTTTCTCAAGAAGGCTCTTCATAATATACAATATTCTTAGTTTTACCTGTGAAACTGCCATCTGCACTCCTCCGCAATTGTAAATCTCCAAAAAAAATACCTCGAGAGCAATATACTTCTCTCAAGGTAGATTATAACATATCAAATCTAAAAATCATACTCATCAGGATTCAATCCCGCCCTCATCATAACCGCTCTCCGTTCCTTCCCTCCCATCACTTCCAGTTCTTCCGCGATCAGACCTGACAATTCAAATTCTGTCTTATCTTCTCTGACTGGATCTGCCAGGAACAAGACTTCTGTCACTTTATCAAATACCCTCATATCCTCGTCATTATTATAATCGTACACAAAACCTAATATCTCTCTCATTACTCTTCCTCCAGAAATTCCCGATAGTCACTCTCGTCTGCAAACAGAAGATAGCTTCCATCCACATATCCCATATAACCATTATCTACAAAATAGCCTTTCATCATCTGCACCTCCTGTTTTTGCTGAATTTTGTACTTCTTCCTTTTGTTCTTCCTTAGTTTATCAAACCAGGTGTCCCAAAATCTCCACAGCCACAGGAAATTTCAAAAAAAATCGCAAAAAAGCCGCAAAGGTTATCATACCTTTACGGCTCCCGCAACCGGACTTGCAACCAATCCGATTCTCCTCATGTTCTCCTTTTTACTCCTTGGGATATAAGCTTCCGTTCTCACTGTAATAACCAGGATGATCCGCAGCCACCTCTATATATGCCGTTAATGCAAATGAATCAAAAGCGCCCGGTTCGATCTCACGGATATTCGCCGGAATATAGATCTCCGCCACACACCCTGCAAGCTCTGACAACGCACCTTCCCGGACTCCGATGCACTCCGCATCCCGGATTAATATCAGGATGCCGTCGGTCAGATCGACACGCTCTGTAACTCCTGCGATATATCCCTCCTCATCTACCAGAAAACCGGCGAACTCTCTCAGTCCGTAATCTTCTGCACCTTCCGCTTCACCTCCGTCACTTTCGTCGACTGCTTTATCATCCTCCGCACCGACAGGCGGAATATCCGTTTCCGTGCCTTCCTCAACCAGCGGCGCCTCCTCCTTCACAGATATAGACGGAATATCCGTCTTCATCTCATCCTCTGCGATAACAGGCGGAACTATAGTCGGTACTTCCTTTGCATCCGGTGTGATTCCGGCATCCGGCTCTGCTTCAGCTTTCTCGCTTGGATACAGCATTTCCAGTACGTCAAAATCATCGCCGATCGGCTTCAACTCTGTGATCACCGGCAACTCTTCTGCTTCTATCTCAGCAACAAACTCCTTATCCTCTGCATTTCTCTCTTCTATGACACCATCTGTATCTGCTGCCCTGCCCGGCATGACTAATACATTTACCATATCTTCCTTCCAGGTATACTCCAAAATTCCAGTCTCATCACCCAGCTTCATAGCCGCTTTTCTGGCATTCTGTTCACACTCTCTTGCCTTCGGACTTAAGATATGCTCTCCTGCCTCAGGATTCACAATGTATCCCGCCGGCTTCGCCGTACAATCCTTCGCATAACTCCTGCTGCCGACACACAGCAGCCCGATCATCGTCAGCACCACCCCGCTTCTCACAATACATTCCCAGGGCAAAGATCTCCTTCTTGAAGCCGCCAGCTCCATAACCATTTCCATAACTCTTCATACCTCCAACATCTCATGGCTTTCTCTCTTATCATCAGTTCCTGCCTCCCAAAAACAACCGTTCGTCTTCAATATACACGCAGAGTTATGAAATTTCAATATACTTTTTGTTGCGGGGTTATTCAAATTCAGATATAACGGCTGACAGACCAATGCAAATAACCGCCAGTCCCGCGATCGTTCCGGTCACCCACCAAAGCGGATAGCCGCATGCAAAATACGAGAGTTTTCCCCTCATATAAAGGCTGATCAGCTTCCATATACCGCTCCCTGCCGTAAGCAGCAGAGCTCCAACGATCATACAATAATACATCCCCTCCGCGATCAGAAGCCTTCGTTTCTGCCTTTGTGTCATTCCGACACTCTCCATGATTTCGAACTCTTTTCTTCTCGCAAATATTCCCGTGACCATCACATTAAAATAATTCGTCAATCCCGCAAGAAGCAAAACGATGCTGATGCATCCGAGAATCCGCCTGCTGCCCCTGATCGTATCTGCCGCCTCAGAGCGAAGATCAGACTTGCTGATGCAGAAGATTCCGGCCTCTTCTTCCTCCTCCTGATCGCTGCCCGTTCCAAGAACTGTCTTGTTCCTCCTGCGCCTTTGATTCTCCCAGGATATGATGTCATGGATCCCTGCTTTCACCTGCGCCTCCTTCTCCTCGTCCGCATTCAGCTCCATATAGAGTGTCTTTCTCTCTGTAGGCAGCTTCTCAAATCCCTTCTCGCTGATCAGATAATAGACACTTCCTTCCGATCCATGCCAGGTCTGCCGTATCCGCGGGAATCCTTCCGCCCGGTTATCCAGATAACCGCTTAAGGTCAATGTCTCCGAGTTCTTTCTCGTATCGTCCATAACATCCCGCTCTTCGCCGGTTGCCTGATTCCAGCGGATCCAGTCTTCTTTAGACTGCATGGTTGTAAAATATACCGGCTCCCCTACACTTTCCAGCGCCTGCTTCTCCTGCTTCGGTGTCAGCCGATGATCATGCAGGATCATCACCCCCGTTCCGTCTGCCAGACTGTCCATATCTACCGGAAGCTCCCGCTCCTGTACATATTGACACAGTTCAAGAAGCTCTTCATCATGCAGGATTTGAATAACATTTTCTGAGAATACCTCACTCATAGAATCTTCCGATTCACGCGCCTTTTTCGTCTCCGCAATCCCCAATATCCCAGGAGTGGTCAGCGGTTTTATTCCTTTCCCGGACATCGTTGATGTCATATAGGCCCCTTCCATCACATAGGACTTCTTGCGGTCTACTCCGTCAAGACTTAAAAGCATCTCTCTTGCCTCCCGGGAAATGGGAGAGAACTCATCATACCGATTCCCATATAGCAAGACGAAGTTATCCCCTTCCGTCTCCAGGGGATCTTCTCCCGCGTCCCTCGTCTCATATTCATTCCCATAGCCTTCTTCCTGTCCCCAATCACTGAACTCTCCCGCGATCAGGAAATCCGGCCGGCTCTCGATCACATGGCTGTAATCGCTGCCCTTTGTAATGACGATCGTCCCAAGAAAGGCTTCCAAACCAAGAAACAGGGAAAATACCGTCAGCCAAAAACGCCCCCGGTTCCTGTTTAGATTCTGCCACGCCATATACCACAGCTCCCGGCCTGCACTCCGTCTCCGGTAATCCGTCCGTTTGAATCTCCCCTCTCTGATACCTCCCTTCCCGCCCTGTAAGCTCACTCTGGCAGATACATAATTCATACTTTCCACGCAGGATACATTTACCACATGATGGATCACGCCTGCCGCCGCTAATAGAGTGAGAAGCACCGCGAATCCAACTGCCGCCGCCAGGATTCCCGGCCGGAAGATCCGAAGACCTTCCGCTCCTCCATAACTGCTCAAATACTGTCCCCCTAACATCTCAGGAATCAAAACCAGCAGGATGAACGCCGACAATACCGCCCCCGACAACACGCCCGGAACCAGAATCCTTAGGATCTGCCCCAAATAGATCCTGCGAAGCTGCCTTTTCGTTGTGCCGATCGTGTTGAGAAGCCCCATCTGCCGCACACCTTTCGCCATAGAAATCTGCATCACGTTATGGATCAGGAAGAACATGCCGCTTAAGATGATAAGCGCGCCGAGTATTGCCATCTCATAGCTTCCGGTCATCCGGTTCACCGCATCCCCGGCAAAGGTATTACAGGCGGTAACCCTAAGGTCCGAACCCTTCCCTGCAGCATCCTGATAAAGCCGCTCTTCCGTCTCCCGCCAATCCATGCTGTCAGACTGACAGATCAGAATGTCCGATTCATTCCCGATATCATAACCCCAGGCCTTATATTTTGCTTCCGAGATATATCCGATTCCCCGATACGCTGCCGAATCTGTATAATCCATGTACCATCCGCTTAAGATAAATTCCTCCTGCTCCTTTCGAAACAACCCGATATTGACCGTAAGTCCGACTTTCATTCCTTCTATGGGCCCGTCAATTCCTAATGCTTCCATTGCCCGCACAGGAAGCATGATCTCCTGCTCTTCTGCCGGGTAATGTCCGTGGATATCCGTATACGCGGGACTTATGATCCGTTCCCATGCGGTCCCGTCCAACAGTTGAATGGTGATCTCTCCGTCTCCTTCAGCGGACTTCACGGCAGAAGCCCATCCGACAGACACTCTTCTCCCAGCCTGCTTTACATATCCAAGAGAGCGCACCTTCTGATAGACGGAAGTCCCTGCACCGCCGATACTGGCGGACGCTGTCGTTCCCGCCGCCCTTGCCTCTTTCAAATACTCCGCCTGCACCTTGCCTACCGCAATCCCAAACACCAACGTCAGCGTGATAATACACAGACAGACCGCTCCCATGAGAATCCGGTTTCTTCCTCTGTTATAACGTTCGTATTCTCTTGACAGCATTCGGATCACAGACCGATTGTTATTCGGGATAAATTGAATTCCATTCATCATCTATCCCTCCCCCGTATCAGCGGTATGTTGCTGGAAATATCCTCCTCTGCCATTTTCCCTTCATGGCCGCAGATCCTTCCATCCTCTATCCGCACCACACGGTCCGCCATCTGAGCAACCTCTTCCTGATGTGTCACCACAATCACCGTCTGATGGAATCTCTCTGCGCAAGAGCGCATAAGCCCCACAACCTCCATACTGGTAACCGAATCCAGGCTCCCGGTGGGTTCATCGGCAAGAAGGATCGCAGGCTTGGTCATAAGCGCCCGGGCGATCGCCGCCCTCTGCTGCTGACCTCCGGATAACATCTGCGGCAGACGGTCTAACTGCTCCCTGATACGAAGAAGCGCCGTCACCTCGTCAAAGAACACACCTTCTATCTCTGCACCGTCCAGTCGAAGGGGAAGTACGATATTCTCATACACGCTGAGCACCGGCACCAGATTATACTGCTGGAACACAAAGCCGATATTCCGCCTGCGGAACACCGTCCGCTCTTCGGCCTCCATATCCTTCAAGCTGTTCCCGCGGATCCAGATACCTCCCTCTGTCGGTACGTCCAACCCTCCGATCATATTCAGAAGCGTCGTCTTACCGCTCCCTGAAGTCCCTACGATCGCCACAAATTCTCCGGCTTCCAAGGAAAATGTCACGCCGTCCAACGCGCGGACTTCATAGGTATCCGTGATATAGTATTTCTTCAGCCCAACGGCTTTTACGATCTCCATAGATTATCCTCCTGTCTAATACTTATACCAATTATTGTACAGGATAAATCTAACAAACTTCTAACAAACTGAAATATTCGTCATATCTATCGGCACACCCATTATCTATTCTTCCGCTTCGTGATCTCTTCTTCTGTTTCCTCTTCGAATTCCTGAACCTGCGTAGTTTTCGAAAGAGTTTCTAGCATTTTGCGCACCTCATTTTGAGCGATAGAACCTGACCCTAAAGACAGACTCACCATTAAGGTGAGAAATAATTTATACAGTTTCTTTTTCATTCATATTTCTCCATTTTCTGAGATAAAAACCGGCAGATCAATCTCCATCATAATCCCTTCCCGCATCCTTCTCACCGCTATGAATCCTCCGTGAAGGTTCACGATCTCCCTTGCCAGATACAGACCGATTCCGAACCCTTCCTGGGCCGTGACGCGTTTTCCCCGATAGAAGCGCTGAAAAAGAGCATTCTCTTCTCCCGGTTCAATACCGATTCCAAAATCTCTTACCTGGATTTTCAGAAACATCTCATTGACTGACACCGTCACTTCCACTCTGCCGTCCGGCAAAGAATACTTCACCGCATTGTCAAGAAGATTATAGACCGCCTCGCCAAGCCAGTTCGGGTCGTGCAGGCAGGCCGCTGTGCCTGGCAGCGTTACCTCGAAGGCGATCCCCTTCTCCTCTGCCTGGCTGTGTATCTGTCCAAGCGCATTCCGAACGGTCCTTAATATGTCCGCGTCTTCCTTCCTGAGCTGTATGATATGATGCTCAAGCCTTGACATCTTAATGAAGTTCTCCGCAAGGAAATGCAGCTTCTTAGCACTTCTCTTCATCGCATCCGCATATTCTGCCGCCGTCTCCTCTGTCAGATCTTCTTCTGTCAGCCCGTCTAACATAAGTCCAAGATACGTCTCTACATTCGCAAGCGGCGTCCGCATCTGATGGGCAATCTCCGAGATCAGCCTCTTGATCTCGTCCCGGCTTCTCTCTGCCGCATCTGTTCTGCCCTGCATCGATTCCTGCACCCGCACCAGACGATTCTCGATCTTCGCATACAGCGTCTCTTCTCCTGATGATGACGCCTCGATCCTCTGTCCGTTTAAGATCTTCTCCGTAAGCCCGGCAATCTCTTCTAATTCCCGTTCCCGGCATCTTCTCTGCCGGACATATACGGCAGACGCACCTGCCGCTAATCCCGCCAGAGCCGCCACAGCTTCCATATACATGCTATTAATCCCCTATCCGGTATCCAAGCCCGAACACATTCTTAATATAGTCCGGCTGTCTCGCATCCGGTTCAATCTTTTTCCGCAAACGGCCAACCGTGACACTGACCGTATTATCCACCACAAACTGACCGGAAATTCCCCAGATCCGCTCCAGAATATTTTCTTTCGTGAGCACCTGTCCCTGGTTCCGCATCAGATATTCCAATAACTGATATTCTTTTGCCGTAAGCCTGATCTCCTGCCCCTTCATGAAGACCTGCTTTTTTGCCGGATCCAGACTCAGCTCCCGAAAAGTAAGCGGGCTGGCTTCACCGTTTCGCTTTAATACCGCTTCGATCCGCTTCAACAACACCTTCATGGAAAATGGTTTTACCACGTAGTCGTCCGCGCCGATATCGAATGCCGCCAGCATATCCCGCTCCTCATCCCTGGCAGTAAGGAAGATCGCCGGAGTCTTCTGTCTTCCCCGAAGCTCCTGATACAGACTGATCCCGTCCCCGTCAGGAAGACCGATATCCACAAGAAACAGCTCCTCTCCCTTCCCCAGCAGCGATAACGCCTCCTTCTTCGTGTGCGCGGTCATAGTCTCATAGCCTGCTTTTTCCAGCGTCAGTTTCAGCGCCTGGTTCAGCAATCTGTCATCCTCAATAATCCCTATCATCTTATTTCCTTTTTGGCTTCGGCAGCTCCTTATACATCCCATTCAACACCTTTGTCATAAGCTCTGTATTCTCTACATCTTCAACTGCCACCATCAACGTTCTGGAACCTTCATAAGGATAAGCCCTCTTAGCATCAGGCATCAGACGAAGCACCGTCTCCGTCGGTTTTAACAGCAGACAGTTCTCACAGATATCCCCTATAAGTTTCCTGCATCCCTCTTCCGGATCTTCCTCTGCCTGATAATAAACGCAATATTCTCCCATCATCTTTCTTGTAGTCACCTTACCGGCTTTTTGCAGATTTTCTACAATATAATCATGAAATTCCTTCGATGTAGCCATATATCATACCGCCTTTCAAGAACTGTACTCTTTTTGTACTATCCATCATAGCAGAAATAAGCTGTCTTATCAATCAGAATAAAGCATGCAAAAGAGGAAGCCCGAAAGCTTCCCCGATTCGTTTATTGCTAATCAGATTCTCTTTAATTCATACTGTCTGGTCCCAAGACCGATCTTCTCAGCCTGGTCAAGGGTGGCCTTCCACTCGATGTTTGGATTAGAATCCTTAAAATGGTCGTGGTGACAATGCCATCCCTCTTCGGCCAGATGCTCGCCAAGCTGACTGTTCTCAATCGGCTTAGCGCGCAGGCAGGCATCTGCACATGCCTGATCCAGCGCAACCGGATCGAAGCTTGCGAACATTCCGATATCCGGCAGGATCGCCGCGTCATTCTCTCCGTGGCAGTCACAGTTCGGGCTTATATCCTGCACCAGCGAAATGTGAAAACACGGGCGGCCATGGCAGACTGCATGTGCATACTCCGCCATCTTACGGTCGAGCAATTCATTGGCGCTGCTGTTCGGATTATCGATCGCATCAAAGCTGCATGCGCCGATACAGCGGCCGCAGCCCTTGCACTTATCATAATCGATCACAGCCTTCCTATCCACATATGTAATCGCGTCGCTTCCGCATTCCTTCGCACAGCGGCCGCATCCGCGGCAGAGCTCTTCACTTACGGCAGGCTTCCCGTCGGCATGCTGTTTCATCTTGCCGGCGCGGCTGCCGCAGCCCATTCCGATGTTCTTGATCGCACCGCCGAATCCGGTCGCCTCATGCCCTTTGAAATGGCTTAAGCTGATGAAGATATCCGCATCCATGACTGCTCTTCCGATCAGGGCAGTCTTACAGTATTCTCCGTTCTCCACCGGAACCTCTACCTCGTCGGTTCCCCTAAGTCCGTCTCCGATAATGATCTGACACCCCGTAGTCACAGTGTTGAATCCGTTGAGATTCGCACAGTCCAGATGTTCAAGAGCATTCTTTCTGCTTCCCGGATAAAGGGTGTTGCAGTCTGTCAGGAATGGAAGACCTTTCTGCTCCTTGCACAGATCAGCCACAACCTTCGCGTAATTCGGCCTTAAGAATGCCATGTTGCCGAGTTCTCCGAAATGCATCTTGATCGCTACGAACTTCCCTTCCATATCGATATCCTTGATACCTGCCGCGATACACAGCTTTCTCAGCTTTTCAAGCCGGCTCGTCCCTACCGGGCATCTGAAATCAGTAAAATATACCGTTGATTTCTCCATTATTCCCTCCTGATTTTCATAAATATATTATGTTGTTTCCTCTATGAAATCATATTATCAGCTTGAAGTCAAGACATTCTTAAAATCGCGCTTCCCCCGCTGTTTACCGTGTAATCTCACTGATGATATTTTCCCTTACCAGTTTCCTTGCGGGGAACATGACCGCCGCGACCGCTATCACCATATTCAGGATCATGATGCCGAATAAGACCCGATTGGGAACCCCTGTCTGAACATGTAAAAACTGCAGTATATGTGCCATATAGTAATCCATCACCCTTCGGAGAATCAGATTGTAAATGTAATAGATCACCACATCCGCAAGCAGTCCGTATAAGATACCGGTCTGTAAGATCATCTTGTAAAAACCAATGTCCGTAATACCCATAGCCCTGATGATCCCATACTCTCTCCTCCTCGCAAGAATCGTATGGTTCATGCTGTTCACGATATGGAATAAACTAATGACCAGCAGAATGACTGCGATACCGGAAAAAAATATCTGCTGCTGTCTTAAGTAGTTCTTCTGTGTCCTGATCGCAGCACTGTAATCCACCAATACCGCCTTGGGAACATCACGGATAATCTGCAATATCTGGCCGCTCACCTTCCCGGCTTCTGCATCTTCTGCCGGCGAGGCATTGATAAAGCTATAATCGGTGATTCCAAAATTCTCCTCCATCTGCTCATTCGTCATGATCAGGCCCGTCATCACGCTGTCCTTATAGAATCCCTCCTGCAGAAATCCCTGCTCCCGCGCCAGCGGACGGCTTACAATAGCTGCAATCTCAAATTCTTTCTCTATATAGTTCTCTTCACCGCTTTGGAACTTCAGCAGCTCATCCGCATAACCGTCCATTTTAGGTACGCGCAGACTGATCGTATCTCCAGGCTTCTTGCCGTAAAAATAATAATTCCCCTGTCCGTCCATGTTGGCAACCGCAATGATCTTATTGCCCTCCTTAAGCGCCGCCGGGTCAATATCCCCCTCCAGGATGAATTCATTAAGCTGCTCGATCAATCCGTCTTCATAACCATATACGTCATATTTGATCCTATACGTGCCGTCCTCCTGCTGCAGGCAGATCCCCCCGTACCGCCGGACAAAATAATGATCCGCATTCTGATAATCAAAAAAGGAATCCCACTCTTCTAACGACTCGATACGAGTCACTTCCCCGAGAGTAAATTTCGTCGGATAGACATTCTCTGTTTCCGGCATATTTTTGATCTTATCTCCTGCCGCTTGCGGGATCGTATCTTTAAGCGAATTGGATTTTAAGGAAATGCGGTATTCGCTGCCAAGACCGTCGTCTGATTTTAACGAAAGCTCTGCATGGACCTTTAGATTCTCTACCATATAAACCGTACATAAGAAGATACTGCCGCCCATCGATAAGGATAACAGGATCCCGATCACTTTCCTTTTGTTCGCAAACATGAATTTTCGGACAACCACTCCCGCCATATTCACATGATGCAGGGCATATATTTTCCTCTTTGCCGTAAATGAAGTGTCTCCGCCCATAACCTCTTTTAAGGTCTGCTTCCCAAGCGAACGGACAACAAGAAACGCGACAGCAGCCAACGCGGCCAGCAGGAATACAAAACCGAATATCATAGCGTCCCACGCCAGATAGAATTGCAGGGTATTCGTTCCTTCTGCCAGCGTCTGGTCCGCAGCCGACAAGCCGTTTCCCGTTAATCCTGCGCCCTTCCCGCCGAATACCCCGCCGAAGCTGCGGTATACCAGGCTTAAGAAGCCATTTCCCAATAAACACCCCAGCGGATATCCAACGATAAACAGCATCCAAAGTTCCAGAAGCAATGTTATGCCGATCTGCTTCCCGCTGATTCCTAAGGTCTGCAAGATCCCGTACTCGGACGTTCTCTTTGCCACAGAGATATTGAAAACACTGTACACGGCGAATATGCTGAACAGGCATAGAAGAACCAGCATTCCGTTATAAGCCAGATTATAGTCGCTCTGTAACTTCAGGACAATGTAGGTGAAGTTGCCTTCTTCATCGGTCAGGCCAAACTTCACGATATCATAGATACTGCCCGGCTCCTCGCCTGCAAGATACTTTGTCACTTCATCATTTCCCTCAACCGCGTCAGAAGATATCCGGTGCTCTCTTAGTAAAGCGTCCAACTGTCTGTACAGCTTCTCATCTTCATCGAACCCGAGATATAGAAACGTCTGACTTATCCGTCCCGCAAAAGAATCGCTTACAAAGACCTCCATCTCGCCCGCACTTGCCGCCCATTCGCTTTTTAACACTCCTGTCACAATGTAATCCCGTGCTCCGATATGAACAGAGTCCCCAAGATTACCGGAAAATCCAAGGTTGCTTAATACGAATCCGTCCGCCGCGATCTCATCCTCTCTTCTGGGATACGTCCCCTCCAAGAGATCTCTGTGCGCCATCCGGCGGTAGGTCTCATCGGTACGGATAAAATAAATCAAAAACTCCTCTTCAGCCACATCCCGGATCTCCATCTTCCCGCACCGCTTCAGATGATATCCTTCGCCCTTTTCCCCGCTTTGGATCTTCTGAAATTGCTCCTTATCGGTCTCTGCACAGTAATGCCAGTCTCCGTATATGGTCTTACTGTTGAGAAGGTCGCTCTTCTGACTGCTGTAGATAAGCGAACTGATCCCGGCAAGCAGCGACGCCGTCAATAGGATGCCCGCGAAGATCGCTGCAGTCTGGCTCTTATAATACCGCATATATTTCCATGCCAGCTTTAACATGCGTCATCACCGCCTTTTGCCGGGAATCTTCTCTTCCCCGTGACGATACGCCCGTCCTCAATGCGGATCACCCTGTCGCAGGTCTGCGCGATCGCTTCATTATGGGTCACCATAAGAATCGTCTGCTTATACTTTCTGCTGCTTGCCTTCAGCAATCCCATCACCTCAATGGTTGTGGCCGAATCAAGATTGCCCGTCGGTTCGTCGCAAAGCAGCATATGAGGCTTGTTCACAAGCGCCCTTGCGATCGCTACCCGCTGCTGCTGCCCTCCTGACAACTCATTGGGGTATTTCCCGCGCTTCTCCCAGATACCAAGCTCCCGCAGCAATTCCTCGATATATTCCCGGTTGATATGCTTCCCCCTGTCAAATGTCACCGGAAGCGCCACGTTATCATACACGTTCAGCACCGGCATCAGACTGTAATTCTGAAACACAAAACCGATATTCCTTCTGCGGAATATGGTAAGCTCTTTCCTCGAAAGCGAACCGATCTCTCTGTTTTTAACGAAGATCTCCCCTTTCGTCGGATTGTCCAGGCCGCCGATCAGATTGAGCAGCGTAGACTTGCCTGAACCGGACGTTCCTACAATGGCAGCAAATTCACCTTCCTCCACCTGAAGGCTGATATCCTTCAGCGCATTTACCTGATTCTCCCTTTCTCCGTATATTTTCTCAACATTCTGCAGCTCTAATATACTCATCCGTCATCGCTCCTTTTCCTGATACGTTTGTCTATCAGTATAACTGCCGTATCTTGCAATTTCTTTACAAACGGATGGTCAGTTCTTACAGTTTTGTAAGAACACAGAAAAACAGCTCCCTTCCCCATACTCAGAATCTACCGTCATGTATCCCCTCTCCTTTTCCAGGATCAGATTGGCCAGATAGAGGCCAATGCCGGAACCTTCCGCATCTTGTACTTCCGGGCTTCTGTAAAACCGTTTAAATATATCCGTCAGCTCTTCCCGGCGGATTCCTCTCCCGTTATCTGCGATCATAACTTCTGTATATAATTCATAGGAACGGACACGGATGGAAACCGCTCCGCCTTTTGCCGTATATTTGACCGCATTTTCCAACAGATTGACAAATACCTCCGCCGTCCACTTCCGGTTGTGATACAGCTTCATATCCTCAAACGGTTCCAGGATAAAATCGATCTTCTTGCTCTCCATCTTTTCATAGACCGTATCAACCGCATCCAGGATCGTCTGCCTGATCTGCGTATCTCTGACTTCAAAACCGTCAATATTCTGTTCCAGTTTTACCATCTTAGACAAAGATTCCACGATCCAGTTCAGCCTCTCCACCTGTCTGTGCATCTTACCGGCGAATTCTTCCCTCTGCCCCGGCTCGATCTTTCCTCTTCCCAATATATCCGCATAAAGCGAAAGATTGGCAAGGGGCGTTTTCAGCTGGTGGGACATATCGGACACCAGGCTTTTTACCTGTTCTTTTTCCTTCTCGGCGCTCTTGGCGTGATTGTCAAGCACCCTTTGTATCTGGCTGATCTTACTGACAAGGGCGGAATATTCCCCCTCCTTTACATCAGAGTCAAAGACCGTCTCCCTGCTTAATACACTGTCCAACAGACGGTCGATCATACGGTAGGTCTTTCTCTTTTGGTAAATGCTGCAGCCCGCCGACAGGCATAAAAGTACCGCCAAAATTATCGTGATCCACATGATTCTATTCCTTATCCTATTCCTTCCAGATATATCCGATCCCGTGTACGGTTTTGATCCGTACCGGACTTGACGCATCATCTTCTATCTTGGTCCGAAGCCTGCTGATATTGACCGACACCGTATTGTTATCCACGTATTTGCCGTCGCTGTCCCAGATCTTGTCTAAGATCTGTTCCTTAGAAAGAATGTGGTTCTTATTCTCGATCAGATACAGAAGCAAACGGTATTCTAATTTGCTGAGCTTAACTTCCTCTCCGTGCCTGTATACTTTGCACATATCCTGATCGATAGTGACAGAACCGGAGACGATCTTCATCGTCTCTGATTTGTCTTGAAGGATCCGCTTCATTCTCGCCTTCAGCACGCCGAGAGAAAACGGCTTCGATACATAGTCATTGACTCCCAGCTCCAACGCCTTAATCTCATCCATCTCCGTATCGCGGGCAGTCAGCATGATCATCGGTATATTGCTGTAGCTGCGAACCTCTCTGCATAATTCAAAGCCTGTTCCGTCCGGCAGATTACAGTCAAGAAGCACGATATCATAACAGCCCTTCGCGATCTCTCTTGCTCCTTCCCTTTTCGTCCCGGCTTCCGCGACGTCATATCCGTCACCGGAAAAAGAGAAGGATAGCCCTTCTCTTAAGTCGCTGTCATCTTCTATTATCAGTATTTTACATTTATCCATTTCTCAATTCCTTCTTAACCGCAGCCGTTCATATTTTTACGGCACTGTGAAACAGCTTCTAAAAGTTCACAGTCTCCGTTCTTCTCTAATAACATCTGAAGAACCCCCATCCATTCTCTGCACTGATAATGGATAGAATACTTTTCATCGTACTCTCGAAATGTCTTAATATCTTCCTTCTCTACCTTCTCTCCAAACTTCGCGAAAGCCTCCGACAGATAGATTCGTTTCCTGTTATCTACCAATTCTTCTTCTTCCCTCTGCCACATCGGAATCGGACGATGCCTCAAAGCCAGATATAGCAGCTTGTCAATCTCAATACTCTCTGAATCAAAGCAATCCTCCAGATAGATTCTTCCTTCCTCCCGGTTACTGGCCGAGACAGGATAATACTTCAGCCATTTCTTCCTCTCCTGTTCTGATTCTGCCTGTACCTCATCTGTCAGCTCTTTGGGCTTGTTCAGGCAGCAATGCTTATATTTCTTCCCGCTCCCGCAAGGACAAGGATCATTTCTCCCTATTTTAACCTTCTTTTGGGGTCTTTCATATTCCGCATTTGCTGCAGAGATCAAAGCTTTCATATCTTTTTTGCTGAGTTCTTTCTTCTTCGGCTGTTCAAACATCGCCCATCCCCGCAGCAGATCCGCCGCATTGATCGGAGTCTTGCAGATATCCCCCCTGTCATCAAACATCATATCCACACATTCCGCATACTCCCCTATCGTATATTGTTCAACCCGTCCGTCCTCCAAAAGACGCCGAATCTCCGGAAGCATCTCAACAAAAGAACATTCACATATGATATAGATCAGTTCGGTATAAATATATTCGCCGATCTCTTCTTTCTCATAGACGATCTGTCTGATAAAATCCTGAAATTCCGATTTTTCCAAGCTTCCGTCCAAATACAGCTGCCCCATTGTTTTCAGCATTGAACTTCTGGCATAATCGTCAATATCTGGATTCTTCACGGACTCTTTCAGCAATTCCATATCTCCGTTATATGTATTATAAAGAATGTCGCACAAATTAGAAGTCACCGCATCACCGATCAAATAATCTATCACCTCACTTGGAAGCGATATTAATTCCATAATCTTTGGAAAACTCTTCTTCTCCCGAAACTGACCCAGTAGATATAATGCATAAAAATGAAGCTGATAATCCTCGTCCAGATCTTCTTTCTCAAAGATTGCTTTCTCAATTGCAGAGTTCAAATACGGTACGGCAAGCTCCTGATTCTCGCTTATGATCCGGAACGGTTCCTCTGGGAATATCTTTGATCTGACCGTGATATCTTCGATCGCTTTTTGTACTAAATCTTTCATTCATCTTCTCCTTCTATAACCTTCTTTTATCGTTGCCTCGTTTTCTTAGACCTATCATAACAGAGACAGCGCAGTATATCAATTCGATTTTGCCCTATATGTATAAGTAAAAAGGCGGCAGGGAGAAATCTCTTCCGGAAATTTTTAAAAAGGTCTTGTATGTGACGCAGCGTAATAATGTATAATACATGACAGGAGGCAGATCATTATGGCAAAACACAGAGCAATACCGCTTGGGTTTATGACAGTCGGAGAGGCTGCTAAGAAGCTGGGAGTTACTGTCCGTACATTGCAATACTATGACAAAGAAGGCTTGTTATCCCCTTCAGCAGCAAGCGAAGGCGGACGCAGGCTTTATACAGATAAAGACTTAGTAATGCTTCATCAAATTATATCTTTGAAATCACTGGGTTTTTCTTTGGATGATATTAAGCATCGCTTAATTTCTCTGGAAACACCGACGGATGTGGCAACCGCCCTTACCGAACAGGCAGACAGCATACGGGAGAAGATCGAACAGCTAACCGCTTCCTTGACAGCGATAGAACAGTTAAAAGAAGAAGTGCTGCAAATGCAGACAGTCAACTTTAAAAAGTATGCAGATATCATTGTCAATCTGCAAATGAAGAATGAATATTATTTTCTTATCAAAAAATTTGATGATGATATGCTTGACCATATACGCAGACAGTTTGATCAAGATAACGGCTCTGATTTTATAGATAGATTTAACCGTTTGAGCGATGAGATTATAGAGCTCCAAAAGGCAGGCGTATCCCCTGCAAGTGAGAAATGCCAACGAATTGTAGAAGAGTATTGGGGATTGATCATGGAATTTACGAACGGTGATATGAGTATGCTTCCGAGATTGATGGAGGTCGGCAATATTGATACCGCTGCAAATGCCTGGGAAGAAAGACAAAAAATCGTAAACGACTATTTAGAGCCGGCTTTGCA
>CANDQP010000040.1 GCA_947388185.1 uncultured Dorea sp.
GGTTTATCAATCTTCCAGACCTGTGAAATAAGAAAGCGCGTATAGTCATCGTTCCAATAACTTTTTCGCGTCCTTAAAAGGTATTCCAGCTTTTGGTTCCAAAACTCTTTTGTTGCTGTTTTTTCAGGAATATATGTCTCACCGTCAAGCGGTTTTAAGCCTAATAACTGATCTGTCGATACTTTAAAATAATCTGCCAGTAATGGAAGAATGGTGATATCTGGCATATTGACTCCGGTTTCCCACTTGCTGATCGTTTGAAATGATACACCTATGTTGTCTGCCAGTTCCTGCTGTGTTACTTTGGCTTTTTTACGCAAGTCGGCAATACGCAGTAATATTTTATTCATCTCTAAAACCTCCTAAATTACGAGATGTCTTATAAATTTTTCTTGTTTTTATAATTATATCAAAAGTCAGAGATTTTGTATTTACCTAAAATGGCGAATATTTTCGCTTGCAGGTTGAAATATTTGATTCCTTTTATCTGTCCTCTTTTCATTGATTTTTTGAAGGCATTTTATTCAGTTTACCAATTCCCGTATATCTTGTGTTATAATGTTTTATGTGATTTTGTTTCCCTCATTTTTTCCCTTATCAGGGTGCGTAACGCCCTATGGAAAGATATAACACAAGGGAAACTTCAAGAGAAATCTCACCTGTGATAAAATTAGTGTTTTCAAAGGTTAGCGGGTATTTTAATTTGTAGAGGTGAAGCTGTTTGATTGAAATAAAAGAAATTTGTAAAAATGATTATAAAAAAGCACAAAAATTTGCAATTCAAGGAATGCATTTAGATTGGTATATGGACAGCAAAGCAGTTTTAGCTTTGTATGCAAAATATTTTTGGCATATGGAATTGAATCGTGCAACAAAAGCTTATGGTGCTTATGTTGATGATACTTTTGTGGGTGTTTTGTTGGCTGAAATGAAAAATGAACCAAAATGCTATCACAGCTTATCAAGAGCAATTTATGTAAAGATATTTGATTGGCTTCAGCATCTTATTGCAGGAAAAGGCGTTGGTGAATATGACGAAGCAAATAAGGATATGTATAACTCTTTTTGCCAAAAGAATAATCCGGATGGAGAAATTATTTTTCTTGCTGCCGACCCTGACTGCAAAATTAAAGGTATTGGAACAGCATTATTGTCTGCCTTTGAAGAAGATGAAAAAGGGAAACTTGTTTATTTATATACAGATAATGCTTGTACTTATCAATTTTATGAGCATAGAGGTTTTAAACGGTCAGAGGAACGACAAGTTGTGCTTGATTTGGATAAAAAGCAAGTCCCTTTAATCTGTCTGTTTTATACAAAGAAAATTACTGAAAAATAATAAACGGGCTGGTTGCCTTGGTTTCCTTATGGTTTTGAAAACGGCAGTGATATACCGGTTTACCATGAATTGTACCCGAACGCATTGAAAGAAATATCGGAAGGTGTCAGCAGATATATCTATGAAGTTTTTGCTATCGCATTTGTACAAGCACCTCTTGGCGGACAGGTGCTGTACAGATGATACAAATGCTTTTTACCGCAGATTCTTTGGCAAATGTCGATGCACATGATTTTTGAATTGCTGATTTTTGTTACTGCTCTCTGTCATTGATTGTTTTCATATTTGAATTGATATTCTTTTACTTCTTCGAATCTGTTATCTAACACATAAAAAACCTTATGTCTTTTGACCGAATATACAAAAGATACCCTCGTTGCCCATATCCCTTCCTGCCGAACAGATTTTAAGATTTTCAAAGCATCCGTAACCGAAAAATCAGCATTTTGCTTCTCCAGTTGTTCCTCTGCCCTTTCAAATCTATCGTCTCCGGGCACAATATACGGTCTGGTTATATCTGGATCAAGTATCGAATAATTGGTCATCAGAGAATATCTTTTGTGCTCAAAACGGTGTCCAACCCCTGGCTCAATGATCAGCACACGCCCCTTCCTGTCTGAAAGCATCGCCTGCATGGCAGCATCTTTGGCATATACAATTTGATGATTCTTTACGATTCCAAAAGCTTCATCGTTTCCATTTACATAAAGCAGCGTCCCGACATTCCCGTTCTTATTTACTCCATGAAAAGAATATGACCGTATGCGTCCACACGGACAGGTCGATCTCAAAGTTAAACCCGACGATCGTATCATCCCCGTTATATACAAATCTTGTACACATATTTACACCTCTTTCAGTTGTTCTATACATCCTGACTGTATTGCCTCTATGTTCTCTGCAATCTTTTCCTCCGGCCAGTCCCACCATCTCATTTTAAGCAACCGCTCTATTCTTTCATCAGAAAACCGCTTTTTTATCGGTTTTGCGGGGACGCCTCCAACAATGGTATAGGGAGGCACATCTTTCGTGACAACTGCACGGGTTCCGATGACCGCTCCGTCCCCGACCGTCACGCCTGCCAAAATAACCGCTTCATATCCAATCCATACATCGTTTCCAATATTAATATCACCCTTATTATCCCATGCTTTTGTGACATCCTTTTTCTCAAGCCCCCATTCTTCGAAAAACAATGGAAACGGATATGTAGATAAGGAATCCATCGTATGGTTCGCACTATTGAAAAGGAATTTTGCACCGCATGCAATCGAGCAGAACTTTCCGATCCTGAGCTTATCATGATTAACCGGATAATGATATAATACATTATTACGCTCAAACATTGCAGGGTCATGTACAAAATCATGATACATCGTATAATCTCCAATTTCGATATTGGGGTTCGTAACCACATTTTTCAAATAGACAGTCTGTGGATCTCCTGTCCTTGGATATATTTTTCGTAGATCTGCCATTTTATTACCTCCAATCCGTATAGAATACACCACTATTTTACCTGCCCGCCGACACATCTTCCATACATTAATTGGTACAGAAATGATCAGTATAAAAGAGAGCCGCCCATCAATGATATGTGATATGAGCAAACTCTCCTTTTGTTATTTCTGATATATTATTTTTCTGATGGCAAACACCGAAAGACAGTATCTATCAGCAAGTTCTCCAATCGGAACTCCTCTATGATATTCTGCAAGGATAGCTTTATTGCGTCTTTCAAGCTCCCTTCGGTAACCAGACAATTCACCCCAAGACTTATGCTGTTCGCTCTTAGCCGGAATATAGATATATCCTGCCTGGACATATTTTTGTAATTCCTTAACCAACACATCCGGGAGAATTTCATTTGCATTTATATATTTCATATACAGGCTTCCTCCTTGATTCTCCGAAAAACCACACGAAACATGTATGATCAGGTTCTAATTCAAGCAGCAAAGCCAGCTATACTTCTACATCAGCGGCTTATATTTCTCCATGCAAATGTCGCTTATTATACTGGCTTTGCATGGAGAAAGCCTTGATTTTTTCTTTTTTTATTCCTATACATAATATCCTCCGATACGTTTATCCCCATTCTTTTAATGCTGCTTTCACAGCCAGAATTTCTATTCTCTCTAATGAACCGGAAAACAAAAAATACCATCTTCATATTTATTATTGTTTCCCGTATATTCATCGATCACATTTTTCCAGAACAGATATGCCTGCTCACTTCCATAAGACGGCGAAACCTCCCAGGCTCCCGGATATTTTTCAAAACACAAGATTGCTGCCCTCTTTCCGATTCCCTTTCTTCTAAACTTCGGAAGTACCATAAACTCTGCAATACTATGCCCAAAGCCGCTCTTTTGCATATGGGTATTGATCATCACAAATCCCAATAACCTTTCACTTCCCTGCTCCTTAGTCAAATACCCCGCTGCAAGCAAAGCAGCGGGGTATTTGACCCTCGCAGCAGTCGCCAAATGTGCATGCTATGCATGCCCGCTTGGCTCGTTGCCCGCGGGAATAAAGCAGGCTTCCCTGCCCTTTTCTGTGAAATAGTTTTCAAACCACGGATATTCAAATAATGCATCTTCATTCATATCATTCTGGTCATTCAGGCTTTCCTCAAATAAGGAATATTGCAGAAGCCTGTATAAAATTTCCTTTTGTGTTTCCTCCACCCTTTTTAATATGATATTCATATATCTCCTTTTTAAAGACACTCCTGCCGAAAGATCATCCCATGCTCATTACCTCCAACGATATATACTGTTGATCACACTTTCTGCCGCCTGCCCTGGCGTTATATGGGAAACATCTATCTTTTCTGTATCCAGATCTTCATATAAACCGACTCTGGCAATGCTTCTCTGAATCGCATCCTCTGACCGAATACCTGCATCCACATCCTTTTGCAGGCGTTTTCTCAATTCATCCGCATCGCAGATCAGAGAAATGATGTGCACCAGACAATGCTCTATATCCAGCCTCGATAAAATCTCATCAATGATCGTCTGTTCATGCATCACCCAGCAAAATATAATATTTTCATATGCACTGCAACGGATAAACTGATTCAGCAGGAAACAGATATTCTCCATCACCATTTTCTTCGTTTCCAGCGTCACCTGAAAAGGCTGCATATCCCAGCACCAGTCCCCGTCTAGGAATACACTTCCTGGCAATTTACTTTTCAATATTTGACAGGTAGTGGTCTTTCCCACTCCCATCGTACCGCCTATTAAGTAAATATTTTTCATAGTTTTGTTGTTTCCTTCAATTCCAATACCATCAGATTATCTTCATCCTGCTTCTGGATCACATGAAACCCCTGCTTCTGATACATCCTGTATGCATAGTTATCCTTATTTACGCTAAGGGAGACTTTTTCATAACCTTTGCTTTTCAATAGTACTATCATTTCCTGCATCAGCTTGCTGCCAATCCCCTGCTGCCGAAACTCTTTCTTTACCGAAATTGCAAACTCCGGTGTATGTTCATCCACATTACCATATCCTTTTATTTTACCTGCCAGTATCCTTGTCCATACCGCACCAAGCAAATGCCCGTATGCTTCTGCCACCAGGCACAGATCATCCGCCTGCCCAAAATTCGCAATATACACTGCAAGCTCCGGTTGATTTATAATCTCTTTCGGCGGCGCCACGGCACCCTTGGGAAGATAGATCGCGTCATACAAAAAATCTTCCAAAACGGAATACTCCTCTGGTTTGAGCGGACGAATTACTATTCCGTTGCAATCCTTTCTTACATCAGCCCGACTCAAAAATTGCCGGATCGCTTCTGCTGCCCGCTCTGCATTTGAATAAATTGCCGGATGACCGCCGCTCGAAAACATACAGATCTCTGCCCCTGTTTTCCCGGATATGGCTTCATATTCATCCCATATATCCGGTCTCACCATTTCGTCCCCGGCGCTCCCCATGAGTAAAAGAGGAACTTCTAATTCTGAGATAGGCTTAAAGAACAAAGGCAAATTTTCTTCCGCACACTGAACAAGCGCCTTCGTATCCATATCCACGATCTGTTCCCAGTCTTCTCCCTGGCACCACTGATAAAACCCGACTGCCTGTTCATCCTGCTTTGCACCTGCGCGCTCATTGAGCAATTTCCGCGCAAAATCTTCTCCCAAAGTCCGTCCGTCGAAACTGTCTGCTACTACTTTTCCCACCAGATCCGGGCGCAGCAAGCCTGCATTTACTGCCGCCCACGCACCGCCGCTGCTTCCCACAAGACTTACCTTCCCGTAATCCAGATGTTCCAGCAAAGCAATGATTTGCCGTGCTTCTTCCTGCCATAAGTCTGCCGGGAATTCCGTCAGACGGTCTGATCTGCCATGCCCCAGAAAATCTAGAAGGATCACTTTAAAATGCTCTTCATACAATGGAAGAAGCATTTCAAACATTCTGGATGATGCTGTATTTCCATGCAAAAATACTACTGGATTTCCTTTTCCTGATTCTGAATAATAAATTCTTTTTTCCTGATAAATAAAATATGACATTCTGTGCCTCCTGATCTGTACTTGTTTTTTGTATCAAACCAGCAAGGCTGTCAAACACAAGCCTTGCTGCTAGTGTTCCTTTGTCCAGATACCCATTTTCTCAACCTCCGATCTTCATTTTTTCCAGTATATCATGGAATCCTATTTAAACACCATACTATTTTACATACAACTTCATTCCGATAATTTACAATACAAGAAGCAGCTAATCTTTTCGACTAGCTGCCCTTTTGTATCCTGTCAAAATGTCAAATATCTATGCAAGCACGGCCTCCTGCCCTATACTTCCAGGGCTTCTTTCTCCTTCCCCAGGCGCCGCAGCATAGTCTTCTTCACCGCGCGGAAGATGTTCTCATATCCTGTGCATCTGCACAGATGACCGGACATCAGCTTGCGGATCTCATCATCGGAGAATTCTCTCTTCGCCTCTAAGATCTCCACCGCGCTCATAATGAATCCCGGACTGCAGAATCCGCACTGTACCGCGGCCTCGTCGATAAATGCCTGCTGGATATCCGAGATCTCCCCGTTGGGTCCGGCAAGCCCTTCCAAAGTCAGGATCTCCTTACCTTCCGCCCACACAGCCAGATAGATACAGGAATTAAAACACTCTCCGTCTATGATCACATTGCAGGCGCCGCATTCTCCGACCTCACAGCCCTTCTTCACACTGGTAAGCCGGTAATCATCCCGCAGCATATCCGTCAGAGACGCCCGGACATCGATCATCTTCTCCACATGCTTCCCGTTGATGGTGCAGGAAACTAATTTGTACTGTTTACTCATCGATCTCACCTCCCGCAAGACGAATGGATTCTCTCAATGCACGTTCTGCCAGTACCACCGCGATATGCTGCCGGAATTCCTTAGAAGCCCTCCAGCTATCGCGGGGATTGATGTCCTTAAGCACTGTTTCGGCAAATGCTTTCACATTCCCGCCAGACACCGTTTTGCCCTTCGCTTCTGCTTCTGCCTGCGGCGCGCGCATAGGCACCGGCCCCGCCACACCATAGGCGATCCTGACATCCTCCATTACCTTCTTATCCGAAGACAGCTTCACATTCACCGAACAGCCTGTAGTGGCAATATCCATGGCATTTCTCATGGCGTACTTGATATAGTGTCCATGATATCCCTCATAAGCAATCTTGGGAATAATGATCGCCGTCTGTACCTCTCCCGGCTTCAGGTCTACGACCCCCGCCCTGATGTAGAAATCATGGATCGGGATTCTCCTTACCCCATTAGGTCCGGTGATCTCCACGACCGCATCCCATGCATGAAGCGTAGAAGCAGAATCCGCAGACGTCACACCGTTGCAGGTATTCCCGCCGATCGTTCCGATGTTGCGGATCTGCGGTCCGCCTACCATATCGACCGCTTCTCCTAACACATTGATATGCTCCTTGATGATCGGATCCCTCGTGATATGAGAGAAACTGGTCAGAGAACCGATACGGATCGCCCCGTCCGCCTCAAAACTCACTCCGCGCATCTCGTCAAGCCCGTAGATGCTGACCAGTTCCTTCCCTGCACGCTTTCCTTCCCGCATCTGCACCAGGACGTCGCTTCCGCCGGCGATGATCTGCGCCTCCGGGTGTTCTATAAGAAGCCGGACTGCATGTTCTACACTCTCAGCTTCGTAAAGTGCTTTTATATCATACATAACTTAACCTCCATTCTTTTGAGATAATCTACAGCAATCCTTCCTCCGTGAATCTCCGGAACAGATTGTGCGGATTCACAGGAGCCTCATTGACTCCCACTCCCGTCGCCTGATAGACTGCGTTGCGGATCGCAGGCGCTACCGAACAGGCCGGCGGCTCGCCCAATGCCTTAGTCCCAAACGCACTGGTCGGCTCTGCATTCTCCACGAACACCGCCTTAAGCCTTGGATGGTCCATGAACGTCGACAGCTTGTAATCCAGCAGATTATTGTTGAGCGCGCGCCCTGTCTTCTCATCGAAGATCAGCCGTTCAGACATCCCGAAGCCGATCCCCATACTCATACCCCCGTGTACCTGTGCCTCCGCCAGAGCCGGATTGATCAGTGTTCCTGCGTCATGGGCATTGACGATATCAAGAAGTTTCACCTTACACATCGGAATATCAACTTCCACCTCCGCAATGGTACATCCGAAGGAATAGGCATTGGATTTGATCTGGGACGTACTCTCTGCCGACAGATGCTGACTGTTGGTCAGACTGTACAGCGCTTCCGTTGACAGTTCTCCAAGGCTCATCAAGATTCTTCCGTCTGTGGTGCGCACAATATTACCCTCCACGATATCCAGATTATATTCCGGCATACGTGTCAATTCATGGGCGTATTTTAGAATACGCTCCTTTAAGAGCAGGGCCGTCCGCCGGATGGAGAATCCTGCCGTATACGTCTGCCGGGACGCATAGGCCCCCGTCCCAAACGGCGTCACATCCGTATCCTGACACGACACTACATGAACGTCTTTCAATGGAACTCCCAATACATCCGCCGTCATCTGCGTATAGGCGGTATCCGCCCCCTGACCGATCTCCGTCTCCCCAAGCTGGACCTGACACGATCCGTCCTGATTCAGAACCATCCGGCAGGATGAGGTCTCCAGGGAAATGGGCCACACAGCCGTATTGTACCAGAAGACGGACACACCGATCCCCCGCCGGACGTCACCGGTCTGGTTCTGGTATTCTTTGAACTTCCGTCTATAATCAATCGCCTCCATAGCTTTATCAAGACACTGGTTAAACGTATCGTCATACAGTTCATTTTTGGAAAATGCATCTACATATCCCACCGGCATCAGATTCTTACGCCTGAAATCTATCGGGTCCATCCCCATCCGCACTGCCACGTCCTCCGTATGGGATTCTACCGCCCACATGGCCTGCGGGATCCCATAGCCGCGCATTGCCCCGGCCACTGATTTGTTGGTAAATACGGTATAAGCATCAACCTCAACATTGTCGCACGGGTATAACTGAGGGAATGCGCCTGCACCCTTCGCTACAATACTGTGTCCGTGGGACGCATACGCCCCCTGGTCGGAAAATGCTTCTAATTTGCGCGCCGCGTAAGAACCGTCCGGGCGCACCCAGGATATGATATGGCTTCGGATCGCATGGCGCACACGGTTGGATACGAAGGTATCCTCGCGCGGAATATCAAGCTTCACCAGATGTCCGCCAAGCTGCATGCACAGCCACGCGCACAGCGGTTCGTACAGGGCGTCCTGTTTATTGCCGAACCCGCCTCCTATGTATGGTTTGATGATGCGCACCCTTCCCCACTCAATCCCCAATGCCTGGCCCACGATCCTGCGGACAATATGAGGAATCTGGGTGGAAGCTGTTACCGTGATCCTGTCTCCCTCCATCTCGGCATAACAGATAAAATTCTCGATATGGCAGTGCTGCACCGTCGGTGTGTCATACCAGCCTTCTACCTTCGTAAGCCCCGGCTCCTTGATGGCCTCTTCATAATTTCCCTTTCGTATGGCCGTGTGCTTCAAGATATTATTCGGATACTCCTTGTGGATCTGAGGCGCTCCCTCCTTCATCGCCTCCTGCACATCCAGCACAAAAGGATATTCTTCATACTCCACCTTAATCGCGCGGAGCGCCTGTGCCGCCGATACTTCATCTTCCGCTACCACCGCACCGATGTCGTCTCCATAGAATCGGACTTCCTCGGTCAGTACCAGCCGGTCCGCCACGTCCTGATGTTCCGGATCCGTAGACCATGGATGTCCCGCCGTTGGGAAATAATGCTTCTCCTTCACATCAAAACAGGTAAATACCTTCACAACTCCCGGAATCTTCTCCGCCTCGGAGGTGTCAATAGACACCACCCTTCCATGGGCGATGGTTGAATGCAACACTCTGGCAATATATGCGCTCTTATCGCACAGATCATCCGTATACCTCGTTCGCCCGATCGCCTTGTCATAGGCATCCACACGGGTTACCTTCTTTCCTGCATACATTACTGCTCCCTCCTTCTTACTTCTTAAATGTCTGTCTTCTGGCAGACTTCACCGTTAATATAGTACGCGATATGCTGTTTCATCGTAAGATACCCTTTTTCCGTAATCATGATCTTCCCCTTCCTGACAGAGATCAGATCATCTTCCGCCAGTTTTTTTATATTACGGTTCAGCGTCTTCACAGAGAACCCGATCTCCTCGGACAGTTGTTCTCTGTTTTCCTTTATTTCCAGCGGTTTTTTCAGCGGCTGCTTCTGCTCATACTTACGGATCAGATGCATCATCAGACGCTCCCTGCTCTCGATGAACAGATACCTTCTTGCATCAGCCGTCTGTGAGATCAGCCTGCCCGCATTCTCCTTCGTCCGCAGATACAACGCCTCCACATCACTTCGCAGCCACTCCATATAGTACATGATCGGTATGATAAGCACCCTGCATTCGGTCAATGCTGTCACACTGATCCTGTAGTTCGAAAGATCTGCAAAATACTCGATCTCACCAAAGAAATCCCCCGGACCGTAATCCTTAAAACAATAAGAACGTCCATACATGGGCCACTCGATCCCGGTCACCTTCCCGGATAATATTATATAAATGCGGTCACACTTCTCTCCTGCCTCGATCAAGACCTGACCTTCCTTAACATCCGCAACACTCATATAATACTTTACTTCTTCTGTACAGTTTTGAAACAGTCTCTTCATATACGCCTGCTTTTTCACCGGCAGCTCCTTGAATACATCCATGGACCTCACCTCTTAATCCTATTCTACCAAATGTATCATACAAATAAAAAGGACAAGTGACCTGATTTTCTCAATTAATCAAAAAATAGCAACTCACCCAAAAAATATCCATTTTCCCCGCCTTTTTGATTCTTTTTTTATCTAAAATAGACAAAAAAAGAGTGTAATGTTACGTTTCTTACATAACACTACACTCTGATCACTGCATGTTATTTATACAATGCTATACTAAATGACACGCTACCATGTGTCCCGGAGTAACCTCCTTAAGCTTCGGCATCTCCCCGAAACAGCGGTCCGTGGCGAATTCACACCGCTCCGCGAACCTGCAGCAGTTCTTGGGATTGATCGGGCTTGGAATCTCTCCCTTGATCGGGATACGTTCGTTGGCCTTGGCTTTCTTAGGATCTGCCTCCGGAATCGCCGACAACAGAGCCTTCGTGTACGGATGCTGCGTATTCGAGAACAGCTCCTCCGTCTCTGCGGTCTCCACGATGGTTCCCAGATACATAACCACTACACGGTCCGAGATATATTTAACAACACTGAGGTCATGGGCAATAAACAGATAAGTAAGCCCCATAGTCTCCTGAAGGTTCTTGAGCATGTTGATGACCTGTGCCTGGATGGATACGTCCAGAGCGGAGATCGGCTCGTCACAGATAATGAACTCCGGATCTACCGAGAGCGCCCTGGCAATACCGATACGCTGTCTCTGCCCGCCGGAGAACTCATGCGGGAAACGGGACATGTGATCCTTGTTAAGGCCTACCGTCTCAAGAAGCTTCTCCACCTTCGCATCTACTTCCTTCTGGGACATCCCATGCTGCTTTAATCCCTCGCCTACGATCTCCTTGACTGTCATACGCGGATTCAGGGAAGAATACGGATTCTGGAAGATCATCTGTACCTTCTTGCAGAACTCCTTCCTCTCCGCGCCGCTAAGCTTCATGATATTCTTGCCGTTGTAGATAACCTCACCCTTCGTGGGATTATACAGACGGATCATGCACCGCCCGGTGGTGGATTTGCCGCAGCCCGACTCCCCTACCAGGCTGACCGTCTCTCCCTTGTTGATGTGGAAGGTCACATCATCTACCGCTTTCAAAGTCTCCTTGCGGCTGATGTGGAAATATTTACATAGATTATTAACCTGTACGAGAGGCTGATTCATCTCCTGATTCGCCATTATTTCACCTCTCCTTTCTTTATCACGGTTTTCTTCATATCGGTATCCGGTGCAAACTCATGCTGCAGCCAACAGCAAGACGCATGCTCATTAGAGAGCTGATAAGTCTCAGGCGGTGTATCGATACATACATCCATACAATATTCACACCGGGCCGCAAACGGACATCCGACCGGAGGGGAGAATAAGTCAGGAGGTGTCCCTTCGATCGGTTTTAATTTCTCACCTTTAGCGGTATCCAGCCTTGCGATCGACTGCATCAGCCCTTTCGTGTAAGGATGAGAAGTGTTGTAGAAGATCTCGTCTGCGGTACCTCTCTCCACGATCTTTCCTCCGTACATAACCAGAACTCGGTCACAGAGCTTCGCAATCACTCCCAGGTCATGGGTGATCATGATAATAGAAGTCCCCAGCGTCTTCTGCAAGTTCTTCAAGAGGTCCAGTATCTGCGCCTCAATGGTAACATCCAGAGATGTAGTCGGCTCATCAGCGATAACGATACTTGGGCTTCCTACCAGCGCGATCGCGATCATGACACGCTGCTTCATACCGCCGGACAACTCATGCGGGTACTGCTTATATCTGCGCTCTCCGTCAGAGATTCCTACTAATTTCAGGATCTCCAGGGCCTTCTGCTTCTTCTCGGCCGCGCTCATACCCTTCTTGCCCACGAAGACCTCTTCGATCTGTTTGCCGATCCTCATGGTCGGATTCAGGGATGTCATCGGATCCTGGAAGATGAATCCGATCTCCGTCCCCCGCATATTGCGGAGCGCCTTCTTATCCATCTTGAGCACATCGTCGCCCTTGTACAAGATCTGGCCGCCCTCGAAGAATCCCGGGGGCTCCGGATTCAGTCTCATGATACAGGAAGAAGTAACACTCTTCCCGCAGCCCGACTCTCCTACGATACCCAGGATCTCACCCGGACGCACTTCAAAGCTTACATCACGGACTGCCTTTACGACACCTCCATAAGTACGAAAGGAGAATGTCAGATTCTTAACTTCTAATAAATTTTCCATCTTCTTACTCCTTTCCTATTCTGTTCCTCGAAGCTTCGGGTCAAATGCATCGCGGAGTCCGTCGCCCAACAGGTTCAGGGCAAGCATAGTCGTACAGATCAACGTTGCCGGGATCACGACCTGATAAGGATTGATACGGAGCTGTGCGATACCCTCTTTGGCAAGTACTCCCCAGCTGCACCCCGGCGGCTTGATACCCAGACCGATATAGCTTAAGAATGCCTCCTGGAAGATGGCTCCCGGGATCGCCATGGTAAGATTCGTGATAATGAGTCCCATGACATTCGGCAGGATATGCTTCACGATGATCACCATATCCGGCACACCCAGGATCCTCGCCGCCGCAACGAAATCCGACTCTCTGAGCTTGAGCACTTCACCCCGGACGAAACGGCAGCTCCCGATCCATCCTACCATACACATAGCTATGATCAGACAGTGTACGCCGTTACCGATCACCACCATCAGCAGGATCGTAACGATCATACTTGGAATTCCATACAATACATCTACGATACGCTGGATCAGCATATCCACCTTACCGCCGTAGAAGCCGGAGATGCCTCCCATGATTGAACCGACGAAAGCATTGATCATACTTGCCGCGAATCCGATCGTAAGGGATACTCTCGCGCCCATCCAGGCACGTACCCAGAGATCCCGCCCCAGGGAATCCGTACCGAACCAATGCACGGATGAAGGCGGCTGGTTCATCTTCTCCACACTCTGAGTCGCATAGTCAAACCCGCTTAACATCGGCGCAAATATCGCCATAAGTATATACAGTCCGATCAGGCACAGGGAGAAGAACGCGATCTTATTCTTGCGGATTCGTCTCCATGCATCCTGCCAATAACCGATATTTGGGCGGGAAATGGACTCCATGCTCTTAGCGTTCTTTCCAATAATATTAAATTTATCTCTTGTTATCTCTGCCATATCCGCTTCACCTACGCTTTCTTTCCGCTGAGTCGGATTCTCGGATCCACGATACCATACAGGATATCCACGATCAGGATCGCTATGACAAGGAATGCGCCGTAGAAGATCGTCATCCCCAGAACCAACGTATAATCAGCCATATTAATACTGTCAACATAATATTTGCCCATACCCGGAATCGCGAACAGCGCCTCGATTACGAAAGTACCCGTGAGTACAGCCGCAACCGTAGGACCCATGATCGTAATGATCGGGGTGATTGCATTACGGATCTGGTGCTTGAAGGTCACGCGGAACTCTGACAGTCCCTTTGCCCTGGCCGTCTTCGTATAATCTGAGGTTACGACCTCCAGCATACTGGAGCGCATCAGACGCGATACCGATGCCAGGGTATAGAATCCCACAGCAATAGACGGCAGGATGGTATGCTTGAAGCTGGTATACTGCGCAACCGGCAATAGCTGCCATTTGATCCCGAAGAAATACTGCAGAAGCGACCCCATGATGAAGTCCGGTATGGACGTTCCTATGATCGCGATCAGGATACAGAAGAAATCCAGCTTCTTCCCGCGGTTCAGCGCCGCTATGATCCCCAGTATAATTCCGAAAAAGAACGCAAAACACAGCGCCCTGATCCCTAAGTCCGCAGAGAACGGGAAAGATTCGGAGATAATACGGTTGACCGTACGTCCTTCATACTTCATGGAGTAGCCAAGATCACCGCGGATAACATTCTTCATATAGGTTACATACTGTACCGGCAGCGGTTTGTCAAGGCCGTAATACGCCTCTAAGTTCGCCTTGATCTCAGGTGTCATCTTCGGATTGGAAAACGGATCACCCGGCAGCAAACGTACCAGCACGAACACGATACTTACAAGTACGAATAATGTCACGATTGCAAGCAGCACTCGTTTTATTATATATTTTGCCATGTGTTTCTCCTTTCTCTTGTCTTGTGGCAATTATTTGACAATTTTGATTATCCCACACCTCTTAAATTTCCCTGAATAATCAAAATTGTCAAAAGGGGAACCGTATTACGGCTCCCCTCGCTTAAAACCATGCTTTACAATTCACTAACGATTATTCTGCTAAATCTGCATATACAAGGTTAAAGTCGTATCCAACGAAGTATACGTTGAAGTTCTCGATCTTCGGATTCACAAGATAGGTATCCTGGCGTAACTGAAGCGGTACTAAAGCCGCGTCTTCTTCAAGGAAAAGCTTCTCAGCCGCAAATAATAGATCCTGTCTTGTCTTCGCATCTGTCTCAGTCGTAGACTTCTCAAGATACTCGTCATATTTCGGATTGTTGTAACCGGAGTGGTTGTACTGTCCGTCGCTGATCCACAGCTCAAGGTAAGAATATGCGTCAGAGTAATCCGGTACCCAGCCGGTAACTACCATATCATAATCAAGATCCTGCTCTCTCTGGAGTCTCTCTTTGTAGGTTACCTGCTCGATCTCTACCTTGATACCAAGGTTCTTCTCATACTGCTCCTTTAATACCTCTGCCTGCTTCTTAGCATTCTCCGTATCGGTTGTAAGAAGTGTGACTTGGATATCTGCCGGTGAAGATACTCCAAGCTCCTTTACTGCCTTATCAAGATACTCTTTTGCCTTCGCGTCATCATTCTCAAGCGGGAACGGCTCATACGGATAAGCCTCGCCGTATGTGGTATCTGCTGATGTTACATTTGGAAGGACAAGTCTCTGTGCCGGTACATAGGTATCATAGTTCACAAGTGTGTTGTATTCCTTCCTGTTCAGGCCAAAGTTCATCGCGAATCTTAAGTTCTTATTCGCAAACGCCTTGCCCTCTGTCTGGTTGAGCATGATATAATCATCCGCGCCTGTGAAATATGCCTCTGTGTTCAGCTCGCCTTCTGCATACTGAGGAACCATATCGGAAGGAACGATGGTAATGTCAACCTCGTTCTGTTCGAACATCGCCACACCTGTCTTAGCATCCAGTACGGTCTTGATGCAGATCTCGTCAAGCTTGATGCTGTCAGCATCCCAGTAATCCGGGTTCTTGGTCATGATCAGCTCGTCGCCGTGCTTCCACTCAGACATTACGAATGGTCCGTTGTAAGCAGCCTTCTCAGGATCTGCCGCATATTCTGCACCATACTCCTCAACAAGATCCTTTCTTGCCGGTCCGAATGCACACATGGATACCATTGCGTCAAAATATACTGCCGGATGCTCCAGCGTGATCTCTACTGTCTTATCGTCCGGAGCCGTTACGCCAAGCTCTTCTACCGGAACTTCTCCGTTATTGACAGCTGTACCGTTCTTCAAAATATATCCGATAAACGCATAGTCAGCAGCAAACTCCGGATCCATCAACCTCTGCATACCATATACATAATCCTCAGCCTTAACGTCTTCGCCGTCGCTCCACTTCAGGCCGTCGCGCAGATGGAAGGTATATACCAGACCGTCGTCGGATACTTCCCAAGTCTCAGCTGCATCGCCCACTACTTCGCCTTCCTTATTCCTTGTCAGGCAGGCAAGTACATGGATATTGGCAGATGCAGAACTGATCGAGTTACTGTTCTGCGGGTCCATGGACGGAACATCCTCACGCAGAGTATATGTAATCCTCTTCGTTCCGCCGCCGTCAGAGCTTCCGCCGTCAGAATCTGATCCGGAACCTGATCCGCTGTCTCCTCCTCCTGATCCCGGCGTACTGCAGCCGGTCACCATTGCGGCTGTCATAGCCATTGCTAAAAATGCGGCTAATAATCTCTTCTTCATAAAGAATCCTCCTTTTTATTATATTAGCTCTATGTAGCTTAACAGGTTCTTATATACGATCCGGCATACCTAATACTTATCACATATCCTGCACACCAGGTATACAACCCCCTGATTCTACCAATCATGCACCGCAGACTCCATACACATGATAGCTTTCTTCATCTACCATGCACAGCGGAATCCACTTCGTTCCCTCACAGACAAACGTCAGTCCGTCTTCTGCCGGCACCATCTTCTCTTCTATATCCGTATCCGAAAACGGAAGCTTCAAGAACTCCTTCTCCTCGGACAATGCCGCCATGACAAACGGTCCGAAGGCAACAGCCGCCCTCTCCGGGATATCCGCCGCCCTAAGGATCCGGAAACGGAATGTAAATGTGAGTTCAAACGTGATCTCCTCCGAGAAATCCCTTGTGAACACCAGGTAACCGTCCCCGTCGGGTTCTACGGCAATCTTCCTGCCATTCTCTTCTATCTCATATCCCCGTACACGAACTCCATTCTCGTCCGTACCCTCAGCGTTCACAGTCCACTCCGGCAGCCGGATCTTGAGTGTACGAACTCCATCCCCCTTCACCGTGATCCTTGTCCGCTCCGGACGGCCGCCGGCCGCCTCCTGCCGGATATAGACATCCCTTTCCGCCCACTCAAGCACAGACGGGATAAAAAGATTCACATAGAACTCATCCTCCCGGTGGAAATAAATCCCCTCCCGGTACTTAAAATGACTCTCCATACCGGTACCGTGGCAGCAACTGTTCTCCCACAGGAATTCTCTCCTCGCCCCCGGCTCTAACGGGAAGAAATACGTGCTCTCCCCCGTGGGGCGCTTATCCTGAGACGCCAAGATATGATTCAGGACCGTCCTCTCATAGTAATCCATATAACAGCTCTTCGGCTCATACTGGAATAACTCCTTCGTAAGCTTCAGCATGTTATAAGACGCACAGGTCTCCTGCGTCTTCTTCGTAAGCAGATCTCCGATCCGGTCCCTGGCGAAGAACTTCTCGCTCTCCCCGCATCCTCCCGGCGCATAAGTATGCCCGTCCGTAACGATCTGCCAGAAAAACCGTGCCATATCATAATATCGCTTCTCACCCGCAGCCTTGTATATCTCCAGCGCGCCAAGCATCTGCGGAATATGCTGGTTCGCGTGCATCTGATCAAGCTCGTCCCTCTTCTGCTCCAATGGATAGATCAGCTTCTTATTGTCAAACAGCTTCGCACAGTCAATGAATTCTTCCCGGCCTGTAAACATATACAACTGTGCCATGATCACATTCATCGCCCCGAATTCACCGGCAATATACATGCTCCACATCCTGGTCCGCTGCTGATATGTAAGCTTAGAAAGCCTTCTCCACACCCACAAACCCAATCTCTCGGATACCGCAAGCGCTTCTTTCGCCCCTGCATATATATAACAATCCAGCAGCCCTGCGAAGATCTTGTGCAGCGTATAATACGGCGCCCAGATCGTCGGATACTCTACATATTCCTCCAACTGGTCAAACTGATCCGGGAGATACCCGCTTAAGAAGCCTTCTCCCACACCTTCCATCTTCGAAAACGCGTCCTGGCACTCTGCCAGGCTCTTCACCATATATAACGCCTTCTCCTTGAAACGCTCATCGCCGGTCGCATGATAACACAGCGCCAATGCCGACATATAATGCCCCGTCGTATGCCCCTTGATCTGGCTCTCCCACTTCTCCCATCCGTCCAACGGTACTGCTCCGCAGGTATCAAGGCCTGCGGCCCGCCTGAAATTATACAGCATCCTGTCATCCTCGACAGAGAAGAGATACTTCTTCATTCGCTCCTGGGCATCATAGAAAGGACTCTCCGGCAAAAGTCTGATCACTGCATCATCGCATCCGTGTATACTGCCTATTGATTTCATCGATAATCACCTATAACGTTAATCCATTAACGTTAATCTCTCCCGAAATAAAAATAAATATGATTAATTTTATCATTTTCCGGCACACTGGTCAAGAAAACTCTAACAAACAATGCACTGTAAATTGTTGACAATTCACTATAATCCTTAAAAATACAGGAATTGTCAGACACGACAACCCCCGTATTTTAGAAAAATTTAATAATACGATCACCGGGCAACAGTCTTACCACATCCACTGTACCCGGAATCCTCCGGCGAAGGCGTCTTCTTCCTTGCCTCCTACCCTTTTACAGCCCCCAGAACAAGGCTCTTCTGTACCTGCTTTGCCAATAAAATATATATCATGATCGTCGGAAATGTTGCCAGCACCAATGCTGCCCCTATCGGTCCCCATGTTGTATTGTACTGCCCTGCCAACGTCTGAATTCCCGTAGTCAGTGTCTTATATTCCGTCGAATTGACAAAAGTATTGGCAAACATCAATTCATTCCAGCAATTCACGAAAGTAAAGATTCCTGCCGTAGCCACAGCCGGCTTCATCAGCGGAAAGATTACCTTGAACACCATCTGGTAAATATTGCACCCGTCAATACACGCCGCCTCCTCCAGTTCAACCGGGATCCCCGACAGAAAACCGATAAAGATCAGGAGCGTCATCGGAATTGCAAAGGCTGTGTAAGGAATGATCAGTGACAAGTAACCGCCCAACAGATTCATATGCTTCAGCATAAGCATGACCGGAAGGAGTGCAGCATGCATGGGTATCATCAGCCCGATCATAAGGAGGCCCAGAAATACTTTACTGAGTTTCCACCGCATTCTGCACAGTGCATAAGACGCAAACAAGCTGATGATACTGGTCAAGATCACAGTACATCCCACTACGATCACGCTGTTTATGAAAAACCGTCCGATATTAGCCCCTATGATCGCAGTCTCATAATTCTTCCATAAAAACTGATGCGGCAAGCCAATGATATTTTCCCCGAAAATCTCTTCGTTGCTCTTCAAAGAGAACGCAAACAGCCAATACAGCGGAAATAACTGAATCACCGCCCATACCATAAGAACTATCTGCAAAATCCACCGTCTGTCTGATCTTCTCTCCATTCTCATCACCTCCTATTCATTGTCTGCTTTGAAGAATTTCTGTACAAGAAGATACAGCGAAAAACAGATCAGAACGATGATCACTGCCATTGCGCTTCCATATCCATACTGGTTCCGTTTGAATATAGTCCACACCATCAAAGTCGTGGGAACCTCGCTTGCATGCGCCGGCCCTCCGTCGGTAAGCACACAGACCATATCATAGGTCTTAAACGAACCTACCAGTGAAAATATTAGACAAGTCTTGATCATTGGTTTGATCAGAGGAATCGTAATACGAAATGCAGTCTGTATCCTTGACGCGCCGTCGATCTTCGCCGCATCAAACAGATCGGCAGAGACGGATTTGATCGAAGAATAAAAAAGCAGCATGTAATAACCGATATATTGCCATATGATCGGCGTAATAACTGCCGCCAGAACGGTCTCCTTATCCCCCAGCCAAGCGCGCGTCAACCGGTCGAATCCCACATTGCGAAGAAGTGTGTTCAAAAGGCCGTAATCCGGATGATAGATCTTCCCCCAGAGCTGTCCGATCGCCACAGTAGAGATGATGACCGGGATGAAAAATATCGTGATAAAAAATCTCTCTCCCCTCACGCCGTTCGAAAGTATAATCGCAAAAAGCATTCCCATAGGAAGCTGGATCAGAAGAGAAAATACCGCGATCATCAGACTGTTTTTCAATGCCAGCAGAAACTTGTCTCCTGAATCTGTAAATAACCTGGCATAATTATCAAAACCAACAAATATCTTTTCTCCCATTCCATCCCATTCCAATAAACTGTAATAACCTGACAGAAATACCGGGGCAACTACAATTACGGCAAAAAACAGGACCGCCGGAGCCATAAATAAAAAGATAGCCTTTTTATTTTGTAATAATTTTCCCATATCTATCCCTTTCTTTTATAACAGCCGGCATCATTCGATGCCGGCCGCAAAATGTCATTGGACAATGCCGTTCATTGTTTCACAGAATTCCTCCGGAGTCACCTCTCCCATAGACAGATCGATCAGTGCATACAGATAATCCTGAGCCGCACTTCCCTCAAAGAATGTATCCCACCATTCCATATATCCTGTAGACTGACTTGCATCCTCAACGATCATTGCGAACAATGGATCGATCTTGCTTTCATCCACTTCGTCCCCCAGATCCCAGACCGGCATATCCAGACTGTTCTGATAGGATTTCAAGGACATCTTATATGATATTTTCTGAAGCACTTCGAATGCCTTATCCGGATATTTCGTATCTTTATTGATCACAAATCCATCGGAAGCTCCGCCAACAAATTCATTGACCGTACCTTTTCCATCCTTCATCTCAGGAAATGGAATGGCAACAACATCACCCTTCACCTGAGATGTATCACTGTTGATAAAACCACAGCTCCAGGAACCATTGTAAAACATCGCGGCTTTCCCCAAAGTAAAATCCGCCAGTGCCTCGTCGTTATTCAGCGCAACGGCATTCTCCGTAAATGCGCCAACCTCCGCCAACTGGTTGAAATTCTCGGCTGCATAGAGGAAATCCGGATTATTAAAGGAATCTTTCCCAGATAAGATCTTCGTTGCCTCCTCAATCCCGCAGGCGCGCACACCCATCATATCGAATACCTTCCCGATTGCCCATCTGTCCTTGCTTCCAAGGGAGATCGGCGTAATCCCCGCTTCCCTTAAGGTCTTACATACCTCCACAAGCTCATCGAAGGTATTGGGCAGCTTTAGTTCATGTTCATCCATGATCTTCTTATTCACGAACAGATGACATGTGGACATTTTGGTTGGCAGCCCGTATACATTGCCGTCATAAATATAATAATCAAGCACGCCCGGAAGCAGCTTGGAATTGATCTCATCCGTCAGATAGTCGTCAATCTGGAGCACCTTATCTGCTTCCACAAAAGGCTGTGTGAATCCGCCTCCCCAGGTCCCGTAGATATCCGGGGCTTCATTCGCTGCCACCGCCGCTTTTATCTTCGTCTTATACGCCTCATTTTCCGCATAATCCAGCTTGATCTCCACACTTGAATCTTCGTCCATTATTTCCTTGATCGCTTCCTGGAATGCTGCCGCCGATTTGTCTTCAGGATTCGTCCCATATAGCGACCAGACAGTCAGCGTGACTTTCCCATCAGATGCTTCTGAATTGTCATTTCCCTCCTGTTCGTTCTTTGTGCTGCACGCTGTCAGTGATGATACTCCAAGAATTGCCGCCAGCATTACGGCTGTCATTCTCCTGCTTTTCTTTTTCATTTTGTTACCTCCTCTTGATTGTTCATGGCCCGTTTCTTAATATACACATCTTAACAGCTTTCCATGAATTTTCAGAGAGACAGAAATGACCGGAACAGGTAAAAAACTTACTTTATCTTTTTATATCTTTTACAGACATCCCCGTTACTTTTTTTAAGCATTTTGAGAAATAATTCGCATCAGGTATCCCTACCATTTCTGCAACCTCATAGACTTTATATTTACCGGATTTCAAAAGCGGCATGGACTTCTCAATCCTCAAACGCATCAGATATTGGACAAAATTGATCCCCATTTCCTGCTTGAATAATCTGCATAGAAAACTCTTATTGACATAGAACTTATCTGCCAAAAACTTCAAGGTTATATCACTGTCCTTATAATTTTCTTTCAGGTATTCGCAGACCTGCAGGATGACGTTATGATCTGAACGGACATCTTTGGCTTTATTATTTTCTGAAATATACAGACCAAGCTTCCTGTCTTTTTCTCGTTTCTCTGCCTCTTCTCTGATCTTGGCACAGCTTTTTTTCACACAGTTTCTTAGCTCTTCTCTGTGTATCGGCTTGACGATATAGTCTAAGATCCCAATCCTGATTCCCTCTCTTGCATAATCAAAATCTTCATATGCAGTCAATACGATCACTTTAATATCCGAATATTCCCGTGATATCCGTTCCGCCAGTTGAAGACCGCTGATATAGGGCATCTTGATATCTGTGATCACCAGATCCACCTTGTTTTCTTCCAGATAATCAAGTGCTTCTAACCCGCCTTCTGCTTCCCCGGCAATCTCACATCCTATTTCCTCCCAGTTGATACAGATTCTCAAGAGTTTCCTGGTACTTTCTTCATCATCAACGATGAATACCTTTATCATTTCTTGTTCCACAATAACTCTCCTTTCACCTGTTCGCTTCTACAGGAAGATAGAAACTAATCTTTGTTCCACTATTCTTGCTGCTTTCAATCCTGCAGCAGTCTCTTTTTCCATAGAAGATCCGGATCCTCTCTATTGTTCCCCGAAGCCCGAAGTGATTCTCCTTCTCCCGTCTGTTCAGGATAGATTCTATCTTCTCCGGATCCATTCCCATACCGTCGTCTTCCACGCTCAGACAGATACATCCTTCTTCCATTTTTGCTCTTATAATGATATGCCCTTCCATCCCCATTGGTCTGATCCCATGATACAGGGCATTCTCTGCCAACGGCTGGAGAATCAGTTTCAAGATATTCTTATGCGCAATCTCTCCGTCAATATCGGTGCAATACACAAAGACTTCCCCATATCTTAACTTCTGAATATCAAGATAGTCTGTCACGATCTTGATCTCTTCCTGGACAGTCACCATCTGCGATCCATGGCTTAGGCTGGCTCTGTAGTAACTCCCCAGATTCTCGATAGCAGTATAGGCCTTCTCATTTTCTTCGGCCAGGATCAGATAGCCGATCGTATCCAGTGTATTGTAAAGAAAATGAGGCTTTATCTGCTCATAAACCGCATTTAACTCATATTTTCTGCTCTCTTGTTCCGTTACAACTACTTTCTGGATCAGCTTCTCAATCTCTGTGAGCATTTCATTATAGCTTTCCTTCAATATCCCGATCTCATCCCTGCCTGTATGCATATTTACCTTCGTCAGCTCCCCTCTTTTTACCCTGTTTATAGATATGATCAATTTATTGATCGGCGAAGTTATGGAGCGTGAGATGATCATTGATGCCATCACAAATATTGCAGACGTCAATAGTGCCATGATAAACAGACTGGAATTCGCCTGTCTGTTCTCATCCTCAATCTTCTTCAGTGAACTCATGCTGACCACTCTCCACTGATAATCTTCCAGATAACAACTGGAAAATACGAATTTTTCATCCTCGATCTTCTTCGTCAGCGTCATAATATCTTCCGACTGGTTATCTAATATCTCATCCGGAACCTTCTCGATCTCTGCATTGGATATCACCACCTGATTCTGGTCATCAAGCACCAGGATCTCTATATCGCTCTCAATGCCGCTCCCGCTCGTATATCCCATGAACTGACTTTCCAGAACATCCATTACCAGCACTCCGATCGGCTTCTGCGTATCCAGATCATTGATGATCCGGATCAGGGAGATTACGTTTTCCTCGGGATAATCCTCATAATAATACAGGTTTGATTTGATCCTTGCCTTCCCTTTCGCTTCCCGCACCTCCTGAAACCACAGCTGCCTGAAAATATCCTCCCCGGATTTCTTATCATTGCGGGAATTCAATATTCCATACTGATTCTCGTATTTATCATAGATTGTAATGGAACGCACGACCGAATAAATATCCATATAACTGATGATCTGAGTCATGATATCCTTCGACCATGCCATATTCTGGTTTTGCGCTGATTTGAGGAATGTTTGTACCGAAGTGTTCGCGATAAGCATCTTTGAAATATTATTCAGATTTGTCAATGTACCTTCCATTGAATTTTTAGAGACATCTGCCATCTGTCTCGAATATTGCTTGATTTTCTGTGTAGAATTCTCCATTACCTTGAAATTATAATAACCGGCAAAAAAACACAGGAAACTCGCCAATACCACAAAATAGATGGCACATATCTTTCTATTTAATTTTAAATCCAGGAAACATTGTTTCACTTTCTCCATATTTAGTCTATGACATGGGCAGAATAACCGGACTGAATTTCCACAGGTATCCTGACATATCCATCCTCCCATTGGAAACTGATCTCTTTGTTCTCTGCAAGAAGCGTTACTTTCTCAGGTCTTCTCTCCATCTTAAATTTGATATATTTATTACACTCGTTAAATTTCTCTTCGATAGTATCCAGCCGTTTTGCTTTTCTCGTGATCACATAGCTTAAAATATGCAAAATTCTCTTCTCTCCGTTTTTGCGGAGATATACTTCCGAGATACCGGACAGATCTGTCTCAATCAACGGTCTGGGACAAAGCAGCTCAATGCATCTTCTTACGATCTCTTTGTATACACTGTACCCGTATTCACAATACATAGAACTTAACGGAGCAGAGATATATACTGCAGAATCATTCCTTACTATGGCAGCTTCCCCGGTGCTGACACACTTTGGCGGACTCTGGCGGTGGGAACAGAAATGCTCGTCCGTTCTCGAAAAATATGGTTCTGTAACCTGTGCCAGGACTTCTCCCATAGCCTTGATCCTGACCCCCGGAGAGTACAGCACATGTTTCATAGGAGGGACATCCGGGAAATACTCACTGTCTGCTTCTATGTAGCGTACATCAAATTCACTTTCGCCCAGATATTTTGCCGGGATCTGAGGAACCGCAAATTCTCCCTCCCTTAATCCGCCGTCTGCAAAGACTAGCAGCTTTCCGCCTCTTTTTACAAAGCTTTCTATCTTCCCGGTATCTCCGAGTCTCGTCTGCTCCGGTATGATCAGCAGACTGTATTTCTCCAGATCATCCTTACAATCCACAAAATCATACGGTATATGCAGTTCTGTCAGTATTCTGTGGATTCCTTCTTCTACAGTTCCGCCTCGGTCTGGATTGACTTCTCCCGCAGACACCGTGATAAATACCGCCGCTTCGCAGACCTTCTCATCCCCTGTCAGCCACGGCTCCATAGCTTCTATCCGCTCATAGACCTTCCCGATCCTGTCGTAGACCGCCGAATCCAATCTTCCTGACGGATGAAGCTGATCTCCGATACATACCTTCGCACCGCTGGCGATCGCCCGGAAACACTCGTATTCCAGTGCATTCTGATTCCTGATGGTCCCGAAATCTCCCCAGGACGTGTGGAATTTCCCATTCATCATGCAGATCTCTTCCTCGTTCTTTCCGACATAATTCGCCGCAATCGGGAAATGTGTATATCCCCACAGGTCGCTTGGCAGCGACTCTATATCGATCATATCAAAATACTGCCTCTTCTCTCTGGAAGAATAATGCTCATTCAATCCATTATCCAGTTCGTACGGATGCGAATTAAAATACACACACAGCTTAGAATCTAATCCCTTCAAATAAGAATAAAATTCCTTACAGAATTCCGTCTCCGATATCTTGTTGAATATCTTCACATCTCTGATATTCTTCGGATCCAATCCGTGCTCCTTCATGTCTCTGCTGCAATGAGGACAGATACAATCCTGCCCCTGGATAATATCGATCCAGAATCCGTCCGGATGATAATTATCATAGATCTCCTTCATCTCTTCTTTCAGTAATTCCTGATATTCAGGATTATTGTAGCAGAGGCTTCTCCATGCTCCAAAAGACCTGTCAAATGGTTTCTTATGGCCTAATAATCCATCCGTATCGACCACAAGCCATTCCGGATGCCTGTCCGCCCAATCCTCGTTCCATGCGGCACAGGTATAAGCGATCGGACGTATCCCGTGTTCCCTGCATGCTCTCACCTGTTCCCCGAACAGATCAAAACCGAGGTTGGGATGCATCGTTCCGATCTTCGTTGGATAGTAGTACATACCGTGATGGCATTTTGCAAAAAGATTAATGGAATTCACATGAGCTTTTGTCAAGATACCGGCAAATTCTTCCCTCACAAAATCCTCTCCGATCTCACCGATATACGGAGACGTATGGAAATCCAAATGAATCTGCCGATAGGGTATTTTCTCTCGTCTCATAACTATTTACCTCTCTTTTCACTTTTTACTAATCATTATACATTGTCAGATAATATTCGCAATAAAAAAGCAAAACTTCAAATAAATGGTATATTTTTTACTTATTATGAAAATTTATTCCTTATACACAGACAAAAATACCGGGAATCCTGTAAATAGACTCCCGGTTTTGCTCTGTACCTTTTTATATTCTCTCCAACGCTTCATTAGAGCCTATCAGCATCAGGATCATCCCTTCCTTCAGCGCCGCGTCCGGATCCGGCGTAATCTCCACCTGATCCCCTTCCTTCACCCCGACTACATTCACGCCGTAGGTTCTTCTGACATCCAGATCCTTCAGCGTCCTGCCGATCCATCTCTTTGGCACGGCAGTCTCTACAATACTGTAATCCGGCGATAATTCAATCCAGTCAGCAAGGTTCGCAGACAGCAGATTCTTCGCGATCTTCCGCCCCATCTCTTCCTCCGGGAAAACCACCGCATCCGCCCCCACCTTCCGAAGCACCTGGGCATATCTTGAATTATGCGCCTTGCACAGGATATACGGAATCCCCATCTCCTTCGCCGCCAATGTCGCCAGTATGCTGCCCTCCAGATTCTCAGATGAAGCTACAACAATCCCGTCATAATTCCTTGACCCCAGAGACTGCAAGAGGTCCGGATTGCCGATATCCGCCTGCATGGCATATGTGACCTTATCTGCGATATCATTGATCCGCTCCATATCCTGATCTACGGCCACAACATCGCACCCTAACTGCTGCAGAGTCACCGCAACGCTTGCACCAAAGCTCCCAAGCCCCAGTACCACAAACTGTTTCTTCATTACTATGTCTCCTTTTCCTGCAATCTACTCCTATCCGACCATGATCTGTTCCTTGGGAAGCCTCCGAATCTTATCTCTCGGATGTGTCTTCCCTGCAAATGTAAGTACAAGAGTCAGCGGTCCCAGTCTCCCGATATACATCATGATCATCAGGACCACCTGGCTGGCCCGGCTAAGCTGCGGGGTCAGATCCGCTGAAAGCCCAACTGTTCCCACTGCCGACGCGGCCTCATAGAGAACGTTGATCATTGGAATGCTGTCCGGCTCGATCACAAGAATCGCAATCGTCCCGGTGATAAATGCCGTAAATGCCACCATCACAACGCAGAATCCCGTGCGAAAATTATCCACTGATATCCGCTTGCCCATACACTCTGTATCATTACCGCCCCTTACAAATGTAAGACATGAAAGAAACAGCATGGCAATGGTTGTCGTCTTCACCCCGCCTGCGGTACCGCCCGGAGAGCCGCCGATAAACATCAG
>CANDQP010000041.1 GCA_947388185.1 uncultured Dorea sp.
CCACAAGGCATACTACCCCCTTATGCATGGCATTGCGCATCTTCTCCTTGCGCACATTCTCCTTACGGTTCGCCTTCTCCTTCTTATATCTGTCAACCTTCTCCTGACTCATAGCTTCTGACTCCTTCTTACTATATATATCTGTCGTCCTTCTGCAATTCCTGACATAGGAGATATTCTATCACAAATCCAGGAATTATACAACAAGTTTATCCCAAATCCGACGAAAAAGGAACATCAGGCTACACCACAACGATCACGCCGCCGTCTGCCGCGTACATACTGCTGATCCCCGCCGTATCAAGGATCACCACATCTCTGAAATCTGCCTTCTGCACCAGCATCTCCTTCACATACTCTGCCCTCTCCCGGCAGTTGCAGTGCGAAATCGCCAGTATCTTCTTCTTCGACTCCTTAAGATCCTTGATGATCTCATCCACCATCTTAGCCAGAGCCTTCTTCATGCCCCGCGCCTGTCCAAGCTGAAGGATCGTGCCGATCGGCGTCGCACCCATGACCGGCTTGATGTTGAGCGCGGTCGCTACTACCGCCTTCACTCCGGTAAGCCGTCCGTTCTTCCTCAATGTATCCAGTGTCTCCAACACGAAATACGTGTGCTGTTCCCCGATATATGCCTCTACCGTCTCCACCACCTGCGCGAATTCCATCCCCTGTTCCTCGCATTCCACGATCTTCATAGCGATCAGCGTCTCCCCGATCGACGCGGAACGAGAATTGAACACATAGATATCCTTCTCGCCGTACTCTTCATGATACAGGTTCTTCCCAAGGATCGCACTGTTGTAAGACCCGCTCAGCTCCGCAGACAGTGTGACCGCATACACGTGCTCCGCCTCGCACCGGTAGCCTTCCATATAACGCTCCGGAGACGGGCAGGAAGACTTCGGGGAATCCGGAGACTCCGCCACCAGCCTTAGAAATTCTGCCTGGTCAAAAGTCTCGTCGTCAATAATATGATGTCCATGAACATCTATCTCCAGGGATGCCGTCTCGAAGCACCCTGACGCTTTCATCTCTTCTGTTAATTCGCCGCAGCTATCCACGATAATCTTATAACTCATACCCATCCTCCCGGTATATATATTATGTTCTTCATTTCTATACTATGTAGTTTTAAATACTACATAGATTATCATACCATATTTATACTGGAAAGAAAAGTATTTTATTTGATTTTTCCGGACACTCCAAGGGCGATTCCCATCTCTGCCATGATAAACACACTGGCGGTTCCTCCGTAACTGATAAACGGCAGCGTAATTCCCGTGGTGGGGATCAGATTGATCACGACGGCAACATTCAGCACGACCTGGAGGGCCATGTGGGCAAATATCCCCGTCACGATCAGCGATCCATACATATCCGGCGCATTCTGTGCAATGAACATCAGCCGGTATAACAGCATGCCGAACAAAACCAGCACGATAATCGCACCAAAAACTCCCAATTCCTCACATACTACAGAAAGGATCATATCGTTCTGCACCTCGGGAATGATCATCTTCTGCGCGCTGTTCCCCAGACCCTTGCCAAAGAATCCTCCGGATCCCACCGCATACAATCCCTGGAGCACCTGGAAGCCTCCCTCCGCTGTGTGCTCTTCCGGGTTCAGCCACACCAGGATCCTCCGCAGACGGAAATTACTGCTTGTCTTAAGCGTCATGCTCATGACCTTCACCGCCGCCAGAAGAAGAACCGCCCCTGCCCCCACAAGCGCCACAAAGGGCTTCGTCTTAGGATGGACTACGAATATCATAATACAGGTAATCCCCATGACGATCACGGCCGTACTTAAGTTCTCTGTGAGGACCAGCACACATCCCGCCGAGACGCCGCCCCACACAAGGATCTGCCGGATTCCCTTAAAGCTCTTGATGTCCTTTCCCAGGCTGCAGATCAGGACCGGAATAAACAGTATGATCGCGATCTTGGCAATCTCTGCCGGCTGAAGCTGCTGGTCGAAGGGCAGCCTGATCCATCTCCTGGCCCCATTGACCTCCTTGCCCAGCGGCGTCTTCACGAGCGCCATCGCAAATATGGACAGAAAATAGATCTGCCTTGCCCACCTGATATAAATATGATAGTCAATCTTCGCGATCACATACATACCGACAAACCCAACGGCGTAGAAGAACAACTGGCGCTTAAAATAGTGCATACTGTCACCATGCCGGAGCAGCGCCCCGTACGCACTGCTGCTGTACAGCATCACCAGTCCGAAACAGATCAGTGATATCAGTATCGTGAGCAGATTGTAGTCAAAGAAACGAACCATGCGTTTCTTCCTTGACGATGCCTCCGGACCCGTATCTTTCGTCCTGCCTGGTTTTACTTTTGGTCTTACTCTTCTTGCTTCCTGACTCTTCTCCATTATATTTACACTCCAATCGTATCTATTATACTCAGATATCGCTTCAAAAACAACCTTCAATGCATGTAAAATGCGCACCATTTTCTTATTTCCCCATACACTGTTATTGCAAACGTTCTATGGAAGGAGCATCACACATGCCGAATTATCGTTATAATACGCCAGACTGTACACGGCGCAGCGGCTGCAGCCGGCCATCTCCAATGCCGCAGCCTCCTCAAAACTGCCGCCCATCCTCAGCGTGCTGCGAGGACAGAGCTGAGTACGATGAATTAAATGGTATGCCAATCGCTATGGCCTATGTACCATGGCAGGAATGGCAGAACCTCCACGAAGCAGAAAAAGGATTTCATCAGGGAACCATTTTTGAAGAATTGAATAAACCGTTCAATGGGATCGGGATCGGAGGTTGCTGCAGATGACAGAAAACAAACCTAACCGCAACGAATTATTAGAATGGATCAATGTCGTCAGTTTTGCAGTGGATGATGTGAAGCTTTTCCTGGATACCCACCCCTGCAATATGGATGCACTGGAGTATTTTGAAGAATTTAAGAAGCAGCGGGTCCAGGCTTTGAGAGAATATGCCAAATACTACGGCCCTCTTACGCTTGATACCGCCCACACCCCGGCAGACTATTGGTGCTGGATCAACGAGCCATGGCCATGGCAGGAAGGAGGATGCTAGTATATGTGGAATTATGAGAAACGATTACAGCACCCGGTGAGAATCACCCAGACGAATCCGAAGATCGCCCAGGTGATCATTACACAGTTCGGCGGACCGGACGGAGAACTGGCCGCATCCATGCGCTACCTGTCACAGCGGTATACCATGCCTTATAAGGAAGTAACGGGGATACTGACAGATATCGGTACAGAAGAACTGGCGCACATGGAAATGATCTGCGCTATCGTCTACCAGCTCACCAAGGATCTGACGCCTGAACAGCTCGTCGAATCCGGTTTTGATAAATATTACGTCGACCACACCCTGGCCCTCTGGCCGCAGGCGGCAAGCGGTGCACCCTGGACTGCCACGTATTTCCAGTCCAAGGGCGACCCGATCACCGATCTTCATGAAGATATGGCAGCGGAGCAGAAAGCCAGAACCACCTACGATAACATCCTGCGCCTGGTCAAAGACCCTGAAGTCTGCGAACCGATCCGTTTCTTAAGAGAACGCGAGATCGTGCACTATCAGCGTTTCGGTGAAAGCTTAAGAATCGTTCAGGATCATTTAGACAGCAAGAACTTCTATGCGATCAACCCGGAATTCGATATCCGTTCCCGCAATTAATCTGACAATCACCAAGGGATGCAGCATTATTCGATGAAGCATCCCTTGTATGCTGTATATCAGATACAGCCTGTGGCGCCGTATTAATATTTCAGTCAAAGACCTCGCGGCAGTCGCCAAATGTGCATGCAAGCATGCCCGCTTGGCTCGTTGCTCGCGGGAATAAAATCAGAAATGTGACCGCATCACAGAATGAATAATCCGATTATGCTATACTATCAACAGAAAAAAGAAAGGAAGGTACCAATTATGTCCGTACTTATTGTAAACAAAGAAAACTTTAATTCTGTTAAAAACAGCAGCAAACCCGTACTGCTGGATTTCTACGCCGACTGGTGCGGGCCTTGTCAAATGGTGTCCCCGGTAGTGGATGAGATTGCCGCAGAAAATCCGCAATATCTGATCGGCAAGATCAACGTAGATAACGAATCAGAACTGGCACGTACATTCAAGGTTTTCAGTATTCCAACACTGGTTGTCCTGAAAAACGGAGAGATTACAAGCCGGTCTGTCGGCGCAAAGTCAAAGTCTGATATCCTTGCAATGCTAACTTAATCATGACCACGTTCCGGCAAGTTATCTGGCGGAACGTTTTCATGTATGGATAGAATAAATCCACTCTTTGTAAGCTCAAAGACATTCCCGTTATTCTCCGCAAATACCTTTGCAATGTTTTCCCCGCTAAAAATTTGACTTACCAATCCTCATAATGTTAAGATATGGTAAGATGTTTCTTGTTATTGCTATGGAGAGATGCATGTGCCATCTATGATTGTACCGTCAATCAGAAGCAATTGAAAAACTGCGGAGAATGCAGCAAAGCCCCCTGTGAGATCCGGATGCAGACCAGAGATCCCAAATACTCAGACGAAGAATTTGCCGAGAATGTCAAAACGCGCATCCAGGCACTAAGAGGGACTGAGTCAAAGACCCCGCTGCAAGCAACGGGGCATCAAATTTGTAGCGCTGCAGAGCAGCGGGGTATTTGACCCTCGCGGCAGTCGCCAAATGTGCATGCAAGCATGCCCGCTTGGCTCGTTGCTCGCGGGAATAATTATACTGTCAGGAATAAGGGCACGGTGATAATTTTTAGAATCACTGCGTCCTTATTTTTTTAAGAATATTGTAACGAAATGTTATTTTCTTGGATATATAGATGTAAACTTCTGATCCAAAAGGAGGTGAGTGCCCTGAAAGAGATTGAAAAAGCCTACAACCAGCATGCGAAGGATGTGTACCGGTATCTGCTGAGCCTTACTCACGATGAGAATCTGGCGGAAGAGCTGACGCAGGAGACCTTCTTCCGTGCCATGCGGACCATTGACCGCTACGACGGAAGCTGCAAGCTGTCCGTATGGCTCTGCCAGATTGCCAAGCATCTCTGGTATCAATGGCTTAGTAAGCGCTCCCGGCAAAAAGAGGTGGAGCTTACAGACCAGGTTCCCTGTCAGGATTCTTTGGAACAATCTGCTCTGTTCCACATGGAGAAGACGGAGCTGTACCAGGCGATCCATAAGCTTCCCGATCCCATGCGGGAGCTCGTGTACCTGCGCCTGACCGGTGAATTCTCCTTTGCGGAGATCGGCAGTCTCCTTGGGAAAAGCGAGAACTGGGCACGCACCACCTTCTACCGGGCCAAACTAAAAATCATGAAAGAAATGGAGGGATCAATATGAAATGCTGCATTGCGACAGACCTGCTGCCAGGATATATCGACGGCCTGACAAGCCCGGAGACAAACGAAGAGATCGAAAAGCATCTGGAAAGCTGCGATGCCTGCAACACCATTTACCGGCAGATGACGGCAGTGATTCCAAACGAAATACCGAAGAAGGAGCATGAGGTCGATTTCCTGAAAAAGCTAAAAGAACGCATGCACCGCAAATTTGCGGCCGTCTCCCTCGCTACCTGTGCCGTACTGATCGGAACTACTGTTTTTCTACAGAAGTATACGATCCCGGTTCCCTATGATCCGGATTGTATGACTACGGAACGATACGAAATTGCATACGTTCCTAACAGCTTCGGTCTCAGAGAATGGCAATACAAATCTGATGCGGCAGAATCAGAGAACAGCGGGGAGGATACGTCCATGGAGAAGATCCGGTTTGTCCTGAATCTCTCCATAGAAAAACAGAAGACCCTGAAAATCAACAATTTCACATCCAGGAGCCGGACCATCCAAAGAGACGGCAAGACCGTAAGGGTCGTCTATTATTGTTACACGAGAACACTATGGAACAGCCTGTTCCCTGATGACAGCAGAGATTTGAACTCTCTGGTCAATGAAGGCGATATATACGAAGAATCCTTCGGCAGGAACGCCAATGAGGATTATCAGCCAATCCTAAGAGAGATCTATTACCTGCCTATGAGGAACCTGGATAAGCTGAACCGGCTTTCCGATGAAGAATTTGACGCTCAAAAAGAAGCCGCCAGGCTTGTATGGAGCGGAGTGATCTGACATGCAGAAAGGAGAATATTGATTATGTTTTATGCGATTTATTTATTGGGGATTATTTTCTGGATCTTAAGGGGAATCGGCGGAGGATTCGGCAATCTTGTGAATTATATAGATAGGTTTACCTGTCTGTTTGTCCTGGTACCCTGTGTACTGATCTTATTTGGCACCGGAAGCCTGAAAGCCTTCGGCAGGGCCGTCCTGTTCGCCTTCGGCAAAAAGGATGCTCCCCCGGTATCGTATGAGGAGAGCTTCCTTGCAGTCAAAATGGTACTGATGATCTCAGCGATCTTCGGACTGCTTGGCTTCTTGATCGGGACCTTCACCAGCATCCGCTCTGTCGAAGACTTCTCCTCCATCGAAGCGCTGGGCTGGATTGTGCGCGACATGTCAGTGACCATGATATCACTCTTGTACCCGCTGCTGATCTGGGCCATTCTGCTGCCGCTGTGCTTTATGCTGAAAAAGCATCTCCGGCAGCAGGACAGGAAGGCTGTCAAAATCCTATGATTTCGACCCCTTTATTCCTCATCTCCTCAATCCTTGCCTGCGTCACGGGAATGATGCACAGATGTACATCCTCTCCCCATGCAAAATAGGGATACAGTCCTATATTATCTCTGTAATACAGAGCACACGGCACCGATTCGGCGGTATATTTCATATTCGTGTCATGCTCGAAGGCAAGCCTGTTCAGTGTTGTATACAGTTCCCGGATCCGGTCGTCCAAGAGGTCCGGGAACATCACCTTGAGAGTATAATAGCACAGCTCCTCATATATCGTATACATTTGCTCAAAAGAACTATGGGCATCATAATTCACCGTAATCTCCTGGATATAATCAGCATTGCTTGGCGCATAGACCGTGATGGTCGGAAGCGGCAGGATACTCTCATCCCTGGAATAATGATAACGGCAGGTCTTATGGTTGGAATGGATAGACGTATCATACACATAAGAGCGCCACTGCAGTGAAGGAAGCAGATAACGTTCCCCCTTGTCAGCCCAATAGAGCCCATTGAAGCTGTCTATAAAATCATCTATCGGAACCTGAAATACAAGCTCGTCCGGCCGATTCTCCATAACCTCTATATGCAGCTCCTTCTTCCGGGCCTCTTCAGCCAGAATATCTTCTGTCTTCTCTTCCTGCTGGTTATTCTCGTTGTCAGGCTCTTGCGGATAAGAATCTTCCGATCCTACCTCTATGTGCTGCAGACCATATGTCACTCCCTTCACCGCCGCTATTGTGAATACAACGGCGCCGATCAGCATTAGAGCCGCCACAACAACATCCTTTGGCTGAATCCTCATCTCGTCTCTAACTCCCTTCTCGGTCTGTATCCTGGAATCAGACGGGCATTCTCCCGATCCACCTGATTGCCCGCGTACACCAGCCTTCCGTCTTCTGTCCTTCGAAATGTCACCGCATGCCCGAAGGAATAATCCGTTCCCTCTTCGATATAGATTGCCTCCACATACACCTTAAGTATTCCTTCTTCATTCTCCTCACAACGCACCGCTTCGGGAAACGGCTGGAACTGCTGAACACGGTTCAGCGCGTGGACCGCACTCCATGGATATCTGCCCTTCGCCGCATCATACCTGGCGTATGCTTCAATCTCCTCTGTTGTGATGTCAAAATACTGCTGTATTACAGCCTCAAATTCTTCTTTGGGAATGCCGTCAGAATATACTTCTTCATCCAGTATATTTCCGGTCGCCATCTCATACAGATAATCAAACAGATCATTGAACTCTATCTTCTCAAGGCTGTTCTCATCCCAATCCTCCAGGAACAGGTTGTTGCTTAAGTAACTGACCGGGACAATATAATGCTCCATCATTTCCCTGCACTGTTCATCCAACGGCAATATCCGGTAGAAGATGTGCATGTCCATCTCCTGATTCCGGGTCAGCGCCTTCTCCCAGATCAGCCACCCCTTCCTGGTGTACTCCCAACGGTATACCGCGATCTTCTCCATCTGCTGGATATAGATCTCCATCGCTTCATCGAATGAGGCGCTTAAGAAGGTTACGGTCAGCTTCTTTTCATGGAACTCAAGCCGGTAATACCGGAAGACACCTATCGTATTGATCTGATAGAATTCCGCTTCTGCATCCTCCCCCTCTTCGGCCCGTCTTATAGCAGCGTCTATCTTTTCATAATTCGTCATATTGTAATCACGGCTCCCGCACGTAACCGAACAGCCGTCCGCCGCCGCGGTTTCTATCATCTCATGTACCGTTTCCTCCGGGAACATAACCCCATCCACAACCACCGTGCCGTCATTTCCATCTGAAACTGCCTTCTCACCGCCAGAAGCTTTCCTCTCTTCATCCGCGCCCTCTGCCAACGCGGCAGTATAGATCCCCTTACACTTCTCCATCTGCGCAATCAGCTTCCCTCTCGCGTCATCAGCTTCCTTCTGATCCATCTTAACCGTCTTCAATTCATAATCCAAAGCATCTTCCGATTCCTCCTGACTTCCCTGGTAATCCTGCCCCTCATTCCAGCCGCTTACAGCATCCTCCTTATGCCCCTTTCCGGATAATGCACACCCCGGCAGCAGACAGATCAGGGCCAGCATTGTCACAGCTTTCAATATATTCTTAATTCCCGCATATTTTTCCCGTTCTTTCATCCGCATCAAAGCACATTTCTCCTACCTGTTCCCGCAGTTAAACGAATTCTAAATCTTACATATGTAGTATATTATAAAATATTTCCGGTATTTGTCAACATCTTTTTTATTCCCGCGGGCAACGAGCCAAGCGGGCATGCTTGCATGCACATTTGGCGACTGCCGCGAGGGTCAAATACCCCGTTGCTTGTAGCGGGGTCTTTGACTCCCGCAAGCAGCAAACCGAACGGACAAGGCTGCAAACGCAAAAAAAGAGGCCTCTGAAAATCATTTCAAAAGCCTCATACATCATATACGTTATACTTTAAAGCATCCGCCCCCGATAAACTCTCTGAGCAGTGAATTCGTCGGTACATTCTCGCTTCCGATCCCTACGAAGTAATCCAGGAACTTAAGCAGCCTCTTCGCCTCCAGATATTCCGGGCAGCTCCTGTCGATCCCGAAAAGCAGCGGCTCCACATAGAGCTTCAGCACGGCAAGCTCATAGATCAGCGTAGAATTAAACATTACGTCCGCTTCCTCCTGGAACGGGAAGATAAACTTCTCCTCCCCCCTCCTTACCGACTGCCACATCCGTATGGTCCTCTGGGCGGAAGAGCCTCTGGTACGGGCGTCTCTCACGATCCGCCGAAGCAGTCTTCCGTCTGTGGTCGGGATCCGGTCATGCTCGTCTACGTTCAACTGGGTCAGAGCGCTGATGTAGATCTTGAATTTATTCTCATCCGGGAGATTCAAGGTCAGCTTCGGATTCAGACAATGAATCCCCTCTATCACGAGCACGTCGTTCGGCCCAAGCTTCGTCGCCAGCGAACCATACTCCTTATGCCCCGTCACGAAATTAAAAGTCGGGATCACAACCTCTTTGCCGTTCAGCAGATCGTTCAACTGACGGTTGAACAGCTTCACATCCACAGCCTCCAGGCATTCGAAGTCAAAAGCGCCCGTCTCATCCCTTGGATTCTCTTCTCTCTCAACGAAATAATTATCCACGGCGATCGGGCGCGGCGTCAGACCATTTACCCGAAGCTGTACAGACAGACGATGAGAGAAGGTGGTCTTCCCGGAAGACGACGGTCCCGCTATTAAGATAAACTTAAGCTCCGGGCGTGCGGCGATCTGCGACGCGATCTCCGCGATCTTCTTTTCCTGCAGCGCCTCCTGTACCAATACCACATCATGAACATCGTTCTTCGTGATCTTATCATTGAGCGCGCCCACCGTCTCGATCCCCTGGAGATCTCCCCAGTGAACCGACTCCTTCAGCACCTGGAACAGCTTGTTCTGCGGCTCAAATACCGGCACCTCCTTAGGCGCTGACTTCACCGGCATCTGCACAACGAACCCCTCGTCATACAGATACAGCTTGAAATACTTCAGATACCCCGCGCTTGGAACCATATATCCATAGTGATAGTCTTCGAATTCATTCATGCTGTAGATGTTGACCTTGGAGACCCTGCGGTAGCGGAACAGCCTCTCCTTATCGTGCATCCCATGCCTGCCGAACAGCGCGATCGCATCATCGGTGCGGACAGAACGCTTATGGATCGGCATATCCATATCCACCATCTCATGCATCCTGGCTTCCACCCGGTCCAGGAAATCCTGGTCCACATTGACATCGCCGTCCACCGTACAATAATACCCCTTACTGACGGAGAAATGGATCCGTACTTTCCTCACGGCGTCATGTCCCGCAACATCATAGACTGCCTTCACCAGCATCAGATTAATACTCCTTCGGTAGGTCTTATTGCCGATCTCCCCCGCCGTCGTCTCAAACTGGATCGTACAGTCTGATTTCAGCTTCTTGAATAACTCCTGCAGCTTCCCGTTCACAAATACCAACACAATATCTTCTTCATAATCCTTCTGATAGTCTGCCGCGATCTGGCCGTATGTAGTTCCCGCCTCATACTGCCGGACCTCTTCTCCAATCTGTACCTGATACATCTCTTTCCCCATAATTTCACCTCTTTCTTTTAACTGGCTTCTAAAGAACCATCCTAATCCGCTCAAATACTGGCAAAAGGATGACGCAACGGTGCAGACATAATCTCCACACCGCTTAGATTCTCCGCCAGATATCGTTCCATATCTTCCACAAAGATCCGCTCAATACCATAATGCCCCGCATCGATCACGGCCATTCCCTGAGCAGCCGCATCGATCCCTTCATGGTGCCCGATATCCCCGGTGATCAGCACGTCTGCTTTCTTGCGCAGCGCTTCCTGTATCACGCTCTTTCCGGACCCGGGGCAGATCGCAATTCTCTCAGCCTGCCCTTCAAGATCCCCAAAGACACGGACACCATCCAGCCGGAATGCCTTCTTCACTTCCTCGCAGCACTGTCTCAGCGTAACCGGCGTCTCAAACTGTCCGATCCGTCCGATTCCTTCCGCGCTGTTTTCCGTGCCTTCACCGCAGCCGGCGCCTTCCCGGGTCTTCGCCGCCTCCATACCGCGGCAGGTAACTTCCAGAACCTCCTGCCTCTCTAACTGCATCATATCCGCAGACAGCTTCGCCATCCTGAGCACATCATAATTCGTATGCACAGCATAGCAGGAGATGTCATGATGAATCAGTTCTAAGAGCCTCCTTCCGATAAAGTCCCGATTCGTAATCCGCTTCATCCCGCCGAAGAGCAGCGGATGGTGCGTGATCAGAAGATCCGCACCGCGGCATACCGCTTCACGGATCACTTCGTCCGTGGCATCCACCGCAATATAGATACTCTTAACTTCTCCGTCATCCCTCCCCGCCAACAGGCCTACATTGTCCCATTCCAATGCATATTCTGCCGGATAGGCACTCTCTATTACCGCTAATACATCCTTGCAAACCATATCTTCCATTCTCCTTTTCCGCCGGCAGATACCCCGTATGCCTGTTCAGTCCTCCGGACGGATACAGTAGTATCCAAGCGCCCTGCTGATGATCATGATATCCCTCCGGATCTCTTCCTTACGAAGCCTTGCCCCCTCACTCTCCACGTGGTGGCTCAATTCCTTGAATATATCCTCTCTGATGGCCAATTCTCTGTGAAGAAATCTCTCCAGGACCGGGCTTCTCTTCTCCAGGAGCCGCTTCCCGAAGATATACTCACACTCCGTATACTTGGCAGACTCTCTGCGAATCGCCGGAACTGCCCGCATCATCGTATAGAATTTCCCGTCCTCTTCCACCATATCCTCTTCTATGATATCCATGCCCTGATCCAGCAGGAATTTGCGCACCTTCCATATCTCGGACTGCGGCTGCAGGACACAGGCCTTCAACTGATCTACTACTTCCCTGCCCTCTTCCAGGATCCGGATGATCAGCCCTCCGCCCATACCGGCGGCTATGATCGTATCCACCTCCCCCGGCTCCACGGCCTGAAGACCGTCCGACAGCCTGGTCTCGATCTTCCCCTTAAGATTATGTCCGATAATATGCATCCTTGCCCGCTCAAGAGGCCCGCCGTTGATATCCAGCGCGATCACCTTCGATGCGATCTGATTCTGCACCAGGTAGATTGGTATGTACCCGTGATCTGTTCCAATATCTGCAACAGAGGCGCCCTCTGTCACAAGACTTGCAACCGCATAAAGTCTTCTTGATAGTTCCATAGGCGCCTCTTTCTTAATCCAGATAATCTCTTAATTTTCTGCTGCGGCTTGGATGCCGAAGCTTCCTGAGCGCTTTCGCCTCGATCTGACGGATACGCTCCCTGGTAACGTCGAATTCTTTGCCGACCTCCTCCAGTGTACGCGCACGGCCGTCGTTCATACCGAATCTAAGCCTCAGTACCTTCTGCTCCCTCTCCGTCAGAGTATCAAGCACTTCATCCAACTGCTCCTTAAGAAGGGTCTGGGCTGCCGCTTCTGCCGGTACGGGTACATTGTCATCCTGGATAAAATCACCCAGGTGGCTGTCCTCCTCCTCACCGATCGGCGTCTCTAAAGATACCGGCTCCTGAGAGATCTTGAGGATCTCCCTGACTCTCTCCACAGGCATGTCCAGCTCTTCCGCGATCTCCTCCGGCGTGGGTTCACGCCCCAGTTCCTGCAATAATTGTCTGGACACACGGATCAGCTTATTGATGGTCTCCACCATATGGACCGGAATACGGATCGTCCTCGCCTGGTCTGCGATCGCTCTGGTGATCGCCTGACGGATCCACCAGGTCGCATAGGTGCTGAACTTGAATCCCTTACGATAGTCGAACTTCTCCACAGCCTTAATAAGCCCCAGGTTCCCCTCCTGGATCAGATCAAGAAACAGCATACCGCGGCCTACATAGCGCTTCGCAATGCTGACAACCAGACGTAAATTCGCCTCGGCCAGACGCTTCTTGGCATCCTCGTCACCTTCGGCCATCCTGCTCGCCAGATCCACCTCTTCATCAGCCGTCAGAAGCGGTACCTTACCGATCTCCTTCAGATACATGCGGACCGGATCTTCGATACTGATCCCGTCCGGAACCGACAGATCCAGCTTCTCCATATCTACATCGTCTTCTTCCGAAATCATAAGATCCACATCATCGAGATCATCATCGTCCCCGCTGATACGCAGTACATCGATATTGTGGCCCTCCAGATATTCAAAGACCTTCTCCATCTGATCTGGTTCCAGTTCCATGTCCGAAAAGAAATCATTAATCTCCTGCACTTCCAGAATGCTCTTCTTCTTTTTACCCAGAGAGACCAGTTCTTTTAATTTCTCTTCAAATTTCACTATGTTTTCTTCCATATAGTGCCCATCCTCTCATTGCTTGCTTATATTTTATCCTTAATTAATAGAAATATGCAGTTTTTGGATGTCCTGCAATTCCCTTTTTGCATTCATAAGCCTCTGAAGCCCCTTCATATCCGTTGGTTCCAGGTTCTTCGTCGCCTCTTCTATGCTGTGGTTCTTCACTCGGATGACTGTCTCCTTCAGTGCCTTCTCCTGCTCCTTCACCGTCGTCAGTTCCCTGATCTTCGTGTTAAACAGGCTCGCCGCCTCCCGATGCTCCTCTTCTTCTGTAAAATGGTTCATGATCTTCGCCGGGTTCACGGCCCCCGCCTCATACTGCTCATAGACGAGCCGTGCGACCTCCCGGTACAGCCCCTCCGTAAAATCTTCCGGAGAGATATACTGTTCGATCTGCCGGAAGAGAGCCTCATCCTCGATCAGCCAGGTCAGCAGGATCTTCTGTGACTTCGTCATCCCATCCTCCTTCTTCCCTGGCCTTTCATCCGTGCTCTTCGGCCGTCTGGCCGGCCTGGCAAGCCCGGACTGAACTGCCATCTTACCTACAAGCTGCCGCAGATCGCCCACGCCCACATGGTAGGCGGCCGCCACCGCTTCTATGTAGTTATTGCGCTCAATCTCTTCATCGAATTCCGTAAGCCGTCTGGCTGCCTCCCGCATGAAATCAGTCTTCCCCTCCGGGGACTGCATATCATACTCCCTCTCAAGGACCTCCAGACCGAACATGAAGCCATTCCTCGCCTTTCCGATCCTCTCCTCGAAAGCTTCCGCCCCCAGATTCTTAATGAATTCATCCGGATCCTTATAAGGGTCCATGCGGATGACCTTCGCCGTGATCCCTACATCCTTAAGTATCGGCACCGCACGCAATGCAGCCCTGGTACCTGCCCCATCACTGTCATAGGTCAGATATACCTCCTGCACATAGCGCTTGATCAGCGAAGCATGCCCCGGAGTCAGCGCCGTTCCCAGGGATGCCACCGCATTCGTGAAGCCGGCCTGATGGAGCGAGATCACATCCATGTACCCTTCGCACAGCAGGAAGTAAGACTTCTTCGAAGTACGCGCCCGGTTAAGCCCATACAGGTTCCTGCCCTTGTCGAATATCATGGTCTCCGGAGAATTCAGATACTTGGGCTGTCCGTCACCCATGACCCTTCCGCCGAAACCGATCACCCGGCTGTTCACATCCATGATCGGGAACATCACCCGGTTCCAGAACTTATCAGAAGCGCCGTGACGTTCATCCACACTGATCAATCCGGCCTTGGCGATCATATCCGTCTGATATCCCTTAGATCTCAGATACTGGTACAGAAGATTGCTGTATTTGTTCGAATATCCAAGCCCGAATGCCCGGATCGTGTCGTCGCTGAGTCCTCTGTTCTTCAGATATGTAAGCGCCTGCGCTCCCTGACTGTTCTTAAGCTGCACATAATAATACTGTGCCGCCGCCTTATTAATCTCGAGAAGAACGGCCCTGGTATCCGCCCGTTCCCTTGCTTCCCTGGAATACTCCTGTTCCGGAAGCTCAACTCCTGCCCTCTCAGCCAGGAACTTAAGCGCCTCCACAAAAGAAAAGTTCTCATACTCCATAATGAAGGTAATTACATTGCCCCCTGCCCCGCATCCGAAGCAATAATACATCTGTTTCTGCCTGCTGACAGAAAAAGAGGGCGACTTCTCATTATGAAACGGACACAAGCCAAAATAAGAGCTTCCCTTCTTCTTAAGGCTCACATAACCGGATATCACATCCACAATATCACTTTTTGATCTTACTTCTTCAATTACTTCTTCGGAATACATTTTTTATACCCTCATTTATAATATTCGACAAAAGTATTCGATTTCCTTTTAAATTTTCCATGATTCCGGGATAAAATATTCTTCGAACTTTTTTATTGCGTAGGTATCCGTCATACCCGCTATGTAATCACACACCGTCTGCTCTTTGTCGGACTCCCCGTTCTCCATCTTGACAAGGAACTGCCTGGGCATTGCGCCGGGATGCTTCATATAATATCCGTACAGATTCTCTATCATTTTGACTGCCTTATCTTCCTCCCCCTTCGCCGCCGGATTCTTATATACATTCTCATACATGAACCTGCGCAGGCCGAGCATAGCCTCCATGACCTCCGAAGACATGCTGATCTGCGGCTGATCCATACTGTGAGTGATCACATCATGGATCATAGTGTCCAGCCGGATCCTGGTAGACGATCCCAGCACACGCCTGTATTCCGAGGGAATATCCTCCTCTGACAGAATATTTCCCCGGATAGCGTCATCAATATCATGATTGATATATGCGATCTTATCTGACAGGCGCACGATCTGCCCTTCTAGCGTATGCGGAGTACAGCAGAACTTATGATTCCGTATGCCGTCCCTCACCTCCCAGGTAAGGTTAAGCCCTGCTCCCTGCCGCTCCAGACACTCCACCACGCGGACACTCTGTTCGTTGTGACGGAAACCCAGAGGGCATATCCTGTTCAGGGCATACTCTCCCGCATGGCCGAAAGGCGTATGGCCAAGGTCATGCCCCAGCGCGATCGCTTCCACCAGGTCTTCATTCAGACGCAGCGCCTTCGCAATCGTCCTGGCATTCTGCGATACCTCCAGGGTATGGGTCAGCCTGGTCCGGTAATGGTCACCCTTGGGCAGTAAGAACACCTGGGTCTTCTGCTTCATACGGCGGAAGGATTTGCAGTGCAGGATCCGGTCACGGTCTCGCTGGAATACCGGACGGATATCGCACTCTTCTTCTTCCCGCTCTCTGCCGGCGGAATCCCTGCTCCTCGCCGCGTAAGGGCTTAGATATTCTGATTCCCTAAGCTCCATCTGTTCCCTGATCGTCACCTGTCACACATCCTTCCGCTATCTAACCGCCTAATCCTTCAGACGCTTCTCAATGGCCTCCACGACCGTCTCCAATACTTTGATACGGGCATAATACTTGCAGTTGCCTTCCACAACGACCCATGGCGCATGCGGCGTAGAGGTCCGGATCAGCATCTCGTTCACCGCTTCCTCATACTGGTCCCATTTCTCCCGGTTGCGCCAGTCTTCGTCCGTGATCTTCCACTGCTTCTCCGGATTCTCCTGCCTTGCCTTAAATCTTCTCTCCTGCTCATCCTTATCGATCTGCATCCAGAATTTCAAGACGATCGCTCCCGCATCCGCCAGATCCTTCTCCATATCATTCATCTCTTTGTATGCCCTCTGCCATTCCTGCCTGGAACAGAAGCCCTCGATCCGCTCCACCATGACCCTGCCGTACCAGGTCCTGTCGAAGATGGTGACATGGCCGGCCTTAGGCATATCCACCCAGAACCGCCAGAGATAGTGATGCGCTTTCTCGATGTCATTGGGAGACGCTGTGGGATGCACCACATAGCCTCTGGGATCCATCTTCTCCGTCAGACGCTTGATCGCGCCTCCCTTGCCGCCTGCATCCCAGCCTTCAAAACCAAGTATCACCGGAATCCTCCTGCGGTAGAGCTCTCCGTGCAGCTTCTCCATCTTCTTCTGCAGTTTACTAAGCCATGCCTTATATTCTTCCTTCGTGTATGCAAGGCTTAAGTCTGCTTTGGCAAGGATGGAATTCTTGAATTTCTTATCCTGTTCGGACGCGCTGAACCGAAGTTCCCCGTCTGTATCCGCATCTTCTGCACTCACCGGTCCCTTCCTGCCTTCTGCACGTCTCGCCTCCTCTACCTTCTCAGCCAAAGTCTGTGCAACGATCGCATAGATCTTCGCCGTCGCGAACTTACGGTCCACAGCCTCCACGATATTCCACGGCGCATACTCTGTATCCGTCCTTCTCAGCATCTCTTCATTCATCTCCTGATACTTCTCGAAGGACTTATTCCGCTTCTGGTCTTCCCGGCTTACTCTCCACGCCGTCTCATCCGAACTTAACAGCTTGTCAAAACGCTTCTTCTGCTCCTTCTCGTCGATTGCCAGGAATATCTTGATGATCACCATGCCGTCCGCCGCAAGCTGCTCTTCAAAAGAACAGATAGAGCGGTAAACATCTGCAAGCTCACTCTTCTTCGTCTTCTTATCAAACCGGTCGATCAATACCTTGCGGTACCAACTGCTGTCATAGATCGCAATACGCCCTTTCGACGGCATCTTCGTCCAGAATCTCCAGAGGAACGGATGCATCTTCTCCTCCTCTGTCTCATTCTTGACCGCATACACTTCAAATCCGCGAGGGTCAAGAGCCTTGATAAGCTCACCGATCTGGACTCCCTTCCCGGAAGCGCCGTACCCTTCAAACGCGATCATCACCGGGATTCCGAGTCTTCTGCACTCTCTTTGGAGCTTGCCCAGCCTTGGCATAAGCTCCGCCATCTTCTCCTTGTATTCCGCCTTGTTTAGAGATTTGGTTAAATCAAGCTTTTCTAACATAATTTCCTCCTTCGTCCTAACGTCCAAAAAGCTACTATCTCTATTATACACCATTTTTAATCTTTGCAATATCAATCAGCGTCAGTTTTCTAATATCTGTATTCTCAAGACTGGTGATCAAAGCCTTCGCCGTGTCGATCGCCGTCAGAACATTGACGCCGGTCTCGATCGCGTTCCTCCGGATCACGAATCCATCTCTCGCCCGGTCTGCTCCCTGATGCGGCGTATCAATGACAAGGTCGATCTTGTGTCCCAGGATCAGATCCATCAGGTTCGGTGATTCCTGCTCGATCTTCCTGACTTTATTCGCTTTCACGCCTCCTGCCGTCAGAGCCTCGGCGGTTCCCTCCGTCGCGAAGATGCGGTAACCGATCTGCCGGAATCTGCGTCCGATCTCCACCGCTTTCGCCTTATCCTCCTCACGCACGGTAATGATCATATTCTTATGCCGCGGCAGCTTGATCCCCGCCCCTAAGAATGCCTTGTAGAGCGCCTCGTCGAACGTCTTCGCTATCCCTAAGCACTCTCCCGTGGACTTCATCTCCGGTCCAAGGCTTATATCCGCCCCGCGGATCTTCTCGAAGGAAAACACCGGCATCTTAACTGCGAAATAATCCGCCTCCGCCTGCAGTCCCGGCGTATATCCCAGATCCCGGAGCTTATTGCCGATGATGACCTTCGTCGCCAGCGGAACAATGGGGATCCCTGTGACCTTGCTGATATAGGGAACCGTCCGGCTGGAACGAGGATTCACCTCGATCACATAGACCTCCTCCCCGCATACGATGAACTGAATATTGATAAGTCCGATCACATGCAGCGATCTGGCCAGTCTCCTTGTATATTCCTCGATCGTCCCCTTAGTCTTATCAGAAATACTCTGCGCAGGATATACGGAAATACTGTCGCCGGAATGGATGCCGGCACGTTCAATATGCTCCATAATGCCGGGGATCAATATCTCCTCGCCGTCGCATACCGCATCGACCTCGATCTCCTTCCCCTGCAGATATTTATCCACCAGGATCGGATGGTCCTGGGCGATCCGGTTGATGATCCCGATAAACTCGTCGATATCGTGGTCATTGATGGCGATCTGCATCCCCTGGCCCCCCAACACATAAGAAGGCCTTACCAGGACCGGATAACCAAGGCGGTTCGCAACCTCCCTGGCTTCTTTGGCCGTATAGACCGTACCGCCGCTTGGCCTTGGGATCTCACATTCCTCCAGAATCTGATCGAATAACTCTCTGTCTTCCGCTGCATCCACATTCTCTGCAGAAGTGCCTAAGATCGACACTCCCATCTCCATCAGGGATTCCGTAAGCTTGATGGCTGTCTGTCCGCCGAACTGCACCACCGCCCCGTCCGGTTTCTCCAGATCAACGATACTCTCCACATCCTCCGGCGTCAGCGGTTCAAAGTATAATTTATCTGCGATATCAAAATCCGTACTCACCGTCTCAGGATTATTGTTGACAATGATCGTCTCGTATCCCTCTTTTGCAAATGCCCAGGTACAGTGTACCGAACAGAAATCAAATTCGATTCCCTGGCCGATCCGGATCGGTCCGGAACCAAGCACCAGTACCTTCTTCTTACCTGAAGTCCGGACCGCCTCATTCTCACTTCCGAACACAGAATAATAATAAGGCGTCTCCGCCGCAAATTCTGCCGCGCAGGTATCTACCATCTTATATGCGGCGGTGATCCCGTATTCATGCCGAAGATCATGGATCTGCCGTCCGGTCTTCCCTGTAAGCTCTGCGATCACCGTATCCGGGAATTCCAGACGCTTCGCCTCTCTTAGAAGCTCTTCGCCGAGTTCCTCTTCCTTAAGGCGCTGCTCCATCTCCACAAGGACCGCCAGCTTGTCGATGAACCACAGATCGATCTGCGTTACCGCATGGATCTCTTCATAGGTAATGCCCCGGCGGACTGCTTCTGCGATCCTGAATATCCTCAGATCGTCCACCACCGCCAGTTCTTCCATCAGCTCATCCTTCTGAAGCTCTGAGAAATCATAGGACATAAGACTGTCCACGTGCTGCTCCAGGGACCGGAGAGCCTTCATGAGCGCTCCCTCGAAGTTATCACAGATACTCATGACTTCTCCGGTCGCCTTCATCTGCGTCGTCAGAGTCCGCTTGGCACTGATAAACTTATCGAACGGAAGCCTTGGAATCTTGACCACACAGTAATCCAGCATCGGCTCAAAGCTCGCATAGGTCTTCTTAGTAACCGCATTCTTGATCTCATCCAGTGTATATCCAAGGGCGATCTTCGCCGCAACCTTGGCTATGGGATAACCTGTCGCCTTAGAGGCCAGCGCAGAGGAACGGCTCACCCGGGGATTGACCTCGATGACGCAATACTCGAACGTCTCCGGATGCAGGGCGTACTGCACGTTACATCCTCCGGTGATATTAAGCTCACTGATAATATTCAGCGCAGAGGTCCGGAGCATCTGGTACTCCTTGTCGCCCAATGTCTGAGACGGCGCAACCACGATACTGTCTCCCGTATGTACCCCCACCGGGTCTATATTCTCCATATTGCAGACTGTGATACAGTTGCCGCTGCCGTCACGCATCACCTCATACTCGATCTCTTTCCATCCCGCGATACAGCGCTCCACCAGAACCTGACCCACGCGGGAGAGGCGGAGTCCATTCTCCAGGATCTCCATAAGCTTCGCCCGGTTGTCCGCGATCCCCCCGCCGCTGCCGCCAAGCGTGTAGGCCGGGCGTAAGACCACCGGATAACCGATCTCTTCTGCGAATCTTACACCGTCCTCCACCGACTCTACTACCAGGGACGCCGCACAAGGTTCCCCGATCTTCTCCATGGTCTTCTTGAACTCCAGCCTGTCCTCCGCCTTCTTAATCGTCTCCGGGGTCGTTCCGATCAGGGCAACATGATGCTCTCTTAAGAATCCGCTCTCCTCAAGCTCCATGGCAAGATTGAGCGCTGCCTGTCCGCCAAGCGTCGGCAGCACACTGTCCGGCCGCTCCTTTAAGATCAACTGCTCTACCACCTCTGCCGTAAGCGGCTCGATATAGACTCGGTCCGCAATATCCTTATCCGTCATGATCGTCGCCGGATTAGAATTCAGCAGAACCACCTCAAGCCCCTCTTCCTTCAGAGAACGGCAGGCCTGGGTCCCCGCATAGTCGAATTCCGCCGCCTGGCCGATCACGATCGGGCCTGACCCGATGACCAGTACCTTCTTAATCGCTGTATTCCTGGGCATGGTCTACACTCCTTTCATCATATCGATAAACCGGTCAAACAGATAGCCTGAGTCCTTAGGACCCGGACATGCTTCCGGATGAAACTGCACCGTGAATATCTTCTTTCCTATGTAACAGAGACCCTCATTCGTCCCGTCATTAACATTGACAAATGCTTCCTCTGCAACCGCCGGGTCCATACTCGAAGCATCCACCGCATAGCCGTGATTCTGTGAGGATATATAGACACGGCCGTCGCTCAAGTCCTTGACCGGATGATTCCCGCCCCGGTGCCCGTATTTTAACTTATAGGTCTTCCCGCCATTTGCAAGGGCCATCAGCTGATGCCCGAGACAGATCGCGAAGATCGGAATCTCTGTCCGATAAAGCTTCTTCAGTTCTTCTATAACAGATACATTCGTCTGCGGATCCCCCGGCCCGTTAGACAGCATGATCCCGTCCGGATCTGATGCTATGATCTCCTCCGCAGGCGTATGGGCCGGATAGACGGTCACCTGGCATCCCCGCTGGTTCAGAGATCTGGCAATATTATTCTTCGCCCCAAAATCCATCAGGGCAACCCTTGGTCCGCCGCCTTCTAAGACGTATCTCTCTTGGCAGGACGTCTGCGTCACCACATCTCCAATCGCATATTCCTTAAGCCTTGGAAGTATCTGATGGAGATCATAGTTCTCATTGACCGTGATCATTCCGTTCATCGTCCCCTTCTCGCGCAGCCGCTTGGTCAGGGCACGGGTGTCAATTCCGGCGATCCCCGGGATATCCTGTTCCTTCAGGAAATCCTCCAATCCCCCCTCACAGCGGAAATTGCTGGGCATCCTGGACAGTTCTCTTACAATATATCCATCCGGCCACGCTCTCTTCGATTCCATATCCGGTGTAACCCCGTAATTCCCGATCAGCGGATACGTCATCACCACCGCCTGTCCGGCGTAAGAAGGATCTGTCAACACCTCAAGATATCCTGTCATCGAAGTATTGAACACAATCTCACTGATCATATCCCTCGCGGCGCCTATACTCGTTCCTGTAAAGACTGTCCCGTCTTCCAATATAAGAAATGCTTTCATATATTCACCCGTTTCCTTTCTGAAATACTAACAAAAAGCGCAGCCAAGGTGTCATCAGAGTTCCGCAAAAAGGGCAGTTGCATGCACAACTGCCCTATTATACATGGTCCGGCAAACATCCTCGTCTCCTCAAATTGTAAAAATTATACTACAAAATCTGAGGATTTTCAACCATATTTTTCTCTACTCATACTGCCAGTATACCGTAATCTTATTAAGTTCCGGCTCATCCATATACTGGTATCTCACCTCGTCAAGCCCATACCACTCAGCCAGATTCTTGGCCGCCGCCTTCACCACATTCTGGAACACGTCATCATGCGCCTGGTTATAGAGCGCATCATCGGCGAACTTGATCACCACCGGATTCCCTCTGGAAACGATGACATCATTCATCCTCCGAAGGATCAAACCGCTGTCATAGGATTCATAATACATGTTATTCATCATGTAGTAATTACGGTTCATCTTCGTACATGCCGGAAGCGCCGTGCCTTCGTCAGGCGTGTGGTTCTTGAACAGCTCTGCATCATCACAGCACATATAATCATAACTGATATTCTCAAAATCTCTTACTTCTTCCCCTTCGGCAGCCTGGAATACCGGATCTCCCCAGGTCACATCCAGGTAATAATAATCCCCCTCGCACATGACCAGATTCCATGCATGGTTCTGTCCGCCGCCGGTGGTCCCGGTCACATAGGTACAGAACACACCCAGTCTCTCCAGCAGATACTGCGCCGCCTTGGAATAGCCTGCACATACCGACCGCTGATGGACAAATACGCTGTAGATGTTCTGATTATCCGGCGCCTCCAGGTCATAATCGACCGTATCGACTATATATTCATAGATATACAGAATCTTATTATACTCCGTATCATCCGCCGCAATTCCCGACAAACACTGTGCCGCGGCTCCCTCTATCTCAGCCTTCATCGTCTCCTTTGACGCTTCATCATAGATATATGTCGGTTTCAGCACGGTGTAGGATTCTGCTCCTCCGTAGGTGGTCGCAGATATGGTTCCATCACACCAGAAGATATCCGGATGATCCTTCAGGATATCCTGGAAGATCTTATTCGCCCGCTCTGCATCCGAGGCATGGATATAGATCTCCTCTGTATTTCCCCGTATTCCTTCCAATATCTCCTTATAGACCAGTCTTTCTTCCTCATTCAATTGCTGGTAGTAGAATTTCTGCCCTACCTCGTCCTCAGAGATCACCACCTCCTGGAAGGGTATCTCCTCCGGCTTCGTAAATTCTCGTTCTATTTTCCCCACAATCTGCGTTTTCAGGCCGACTCCATACGCAATACAGATCACCGCTACTGCAAGGCAGAACATACCGACGGTCACTGCTATCGTATGTATACAACCCCTTTTTTTCCGTTTTCTCTTCATGTTAACTCCTTGACTTATGATACACGGGATTCCTCCGTGCTTGGAACTCTTGTATCATATTATATGCATTTTCCCCAAAATATACAATATCAGTAACATTTTCTTCCTTCATTCATATCTTATCCGTAAGAAATCCTTTATGAGGTACCCCTATGGACATTATGAATGCGACCCAGCAGGACACTCCTGACAAAGGGAAGCTTAAGGTCAATCTTACATCACAGATCGACGCCCGCCCTATTGCCGACGCTTCGGTCTCTATCTCCTATACCGGTGTCCCGGACAGCCGGCTCGAACAGCTCACGACAGATTCCTCCGGGCAGACTGAAACCATCGAGCTTGATGCCCCGCCGCTGGACTTAAGCCTTGACCCCGAAAATGAGGTACAGCCATACTCCGAATATACGCTTCAGGTAACAGCTCCCGGATATGAGCCTGTCAGCATTGCCGGCGCTGAGATCCTCTCCTCGGTCACCGCCATCCAGAACATAACATTAAGACCCATAGATACACCGGAAACTTCCGAAGAAGTGTTTGTAATCCCTGCACATACATTATATGGAACCTATCCCCCGAAAATACCGGAGGACGAGATCAAACCCATCAACGAATCAGGGGAGATCGTACTGAGCCGCGTGGTCGTTCCTGAATATATCGTCGTGCATGACGGAAGCCCAAGAGATACGACCGCCACAAATTATTATGTGAAATACAAGGACTATATCAAGAATGTGGCTTCCAGCGAGATCTATGCCACCTGGCCCGCAGATACGATCCGGGCCAATGTACTGGCGATCATGTCCTTCACTTTGAATAGAGTTTTCACCGAATGGTATAGAAATCAAGGTTTTGAATTCACGATCACTTCATCCACTGCTTTCGACCACAAATGGATACCGGAACGCAACATCTTCGATACCATATCCGTCATCGTAGATGAATTGTTCGCAGATTATCTGTCACGCCCCAATGTCAAGCAGCCGATCCTGACACAGTATTGCGACGGGAGACAGGTCCAGTGCCCGAACTGGATGACACAGTGGGGAAGCAAGTCCCTGGGCGACCAGGGCTACTCTCCCATCGAGATCCTCCGTTACTACTACGGCGACAACATGTATATCAATACTGCCGAAGCCATCTCCGGCATTCCGGCATCCTGGCCCGGGTATAATCTGGAGATCGGCTCAAGAGGGGATAAGGTACGCCAGCTCCAGGAACAGATCAACGTTATCGCCGGCTCCTACCCCGCCATTCCCAAGGTCACGGTCGACGGGATCTACGGTCCCGCCACTGCCGCTGCCATCCGCAAGATCCAGTCGGTATTCGGCCTCCCCCAGACCGGTATCACAGACTACAGCACCTGGTATAAGGTTTCTGAAATATACGTGGGCGTGTCAAGAATCGCCGAATTAACATGAAGATATAAAAGAACTGCCGGGCGGCATCATTCCCCCGGCAGCTCCTGCTCTACGCTTTTAACATTCCTGCAAAATCAGCCAATGTCTCTGAGATCTTGATCTGCTGCGGACACACTGCTTCACAGCTTCTGCAGCCGACACAGGCAGAAGGCTGCTTATCCTCCGGTACTGCCATAAGCGCCATCGGCGCGATAAATCCGCCGCCCGTAAACTTATGCTCATTGTACAGCTTCAGCATGGAAGGAATATCTATTCCCTGCGGGCAATGGCTTGTACAATAATGACAGGCCGTACACGGAACTCCATTCATCATACTGTCAGCAATACCAAGAAGTGCATCCATCTCTTCTGCACTCAGAGGCTTCTCCTCCTCATATGTCCGGATATTCTGCTCAAGCTGTTCGAAGTTGGACATCCCTGAGAGCGTCACCACGACATTCGGGATAGACTGCAGGAATCTGAACGCCCACTCTACAGGCTTTTCATCCGGACGAAGCGTCTCAAGCTTCTTCGCGTATCCATCAGACAACGACGCCAGCATACCGCCGCGCACCGGCTCCATCACCCAGATCGGAATATGATATTCATTCAGAAGTTCTACCTTCTCCTTCGCCTCCTGGAACTTCCAGTCCACATAATTAAGCTGGATCTGGCAGAACTCCATATGCTCGCCGTAAGCTTCCAGAAAACGCTTCATGATATCATAATCCCCATGAGCGGAGAATCCCAGATGCCGGATCCTTCCGTTCTCCTTCTGCTTCATCAGATACTCGAAGATACCGTACTTCTCATCCAGATATTCGTTTATATTCATCTCACAGACATTGTGGAACAGGTAGAAATCAAAATAAGAAACCTGACACTTCTCAAGCTGTTTCTCAAAGATTTCCTCCACCTTAGGCATGTTGGCAAGATCATATCCCGGGAACTTCGACGCGAGATAGAACTTTTCACGCGGATATGTACTCAATATCTTTCCCATGACAAGCTCCGAATTCCCGCCATGATATCCCCACGCCGTATCATAATAGTTGATCCCGTGATTCATGGCATACTCCACCATTCTGGCCGTCGCCGCTTCATCAATGTTCTCGTCCTTCCCGTCGGTGAGCGGCAGCCTCATTGTCCCCATGCCAAGTGCAGACAGTTGCAAATCCTGAAACTCTTTACAAATCATATCTATCTCCTCCTACTTGTTTATAATTAGTCCCAGACCAGCCGGCCGGTCTTCATCGCCCTGTCATAACAGGAAATCTTATAATCAAGCCGTTCCATGGTCTCCTGAACCACCCGAAGCTGTACTTGAAGCCGTTCCTTCTGTTCAAGAAGAAGCTGTCTTCTGTCAGAGATCGTAGCATCCCCTTCCCGGCTCAGCCTGACATACTCTGTCAATGCCTCAAGCGGCAGGCCGGCGCTCCTCATACAGGCAGCAAGCTCCACCCAGCCGCAGTCATCCTCCGTGTAATCCCGCAGGCCGCTTCTGTTGCGGTTCACCGGAGGGATGACTCCGATCCGCTCATAATATCTGAGCGTATCCTGTGAGATTCCATATTTCTTACTTACCTCTGAGATCGTCATGCTTCCACCTCTTCGCTTTCGTGTGTCATTATAATAAATATAACATCTGGAGTTCGCTCTAAGTCAAGACAAAAAATTCCCGATCTACATTTTAGAAAAATATTCTCCGTATATCATTGAACATCACAAATACCATCAATATCATCAGGCATGCAATCCCTACCAGATGAACATACCCTTCCTTCTCCGGCGGGACGCGCTTGCGTCTTACGGCCTCCGCGAACAGGAATACAAGCCTTCCTCCGTCCAGCGCCGGCAGCGGCAGAAGATTCATCACACCCAGATTTGCAGATATCAGGATCGCAATATACAGCAATTGCGCCAGCACAGCCATAAACCCATATGACCTGCTCTCCTTATACGAATCATCCACAACATCCACGATTCCCACCGGACCCGAGAGCTGATCTATGCCGACCTTCCCGGTAACAAGCATCTTAAGACTCTCCAGAGTCGTATTGATCCAGAATCTTTCCACATAGACGCCATACTGCATAGCCGTCAGAAAGTTCGCCTTCACATACCCTGACGAAGAAATCCCAAGCCTCTCATACCCCAGCTCCTTATCCTCCTTAGGGGTCAATGTCACCGTCTTCTCTTCCCCGTTACGGCGGTAAGTGACCGCCACCTCTTCTCCTTGATGGAACTGGTTGTATACGCTGACCTCACGGAAGAGATGAATCCTCTTCCCTCCCATCCTGACAATGGTATCGCCCGCCTGAATCCCTGCCTCGGCAGCCGGATAACCTTCTTCCACCCCGCTTACCACCGGCTTATCGTATCCGACCAAGGCAGTCAGAATCACGGAAAATATAAATGCCAGGATGAAATTGAAAACCGGCCCTGCCGCGATCACCGAGATCCGCGCCCATACAGACTTATTGTTGAAATTATTCGGAGATTCCGTCG
>CANDQP010000042.1 GCA_947388185.1 uncultured Dorea sp.
GTTCGAATCCCATATGCTCCAGTTTTCAAGGCATAGTCCGATACGGTAATCGAGACGTAACACGAAGTCAATTAAAAAAGACATAGTTCAATTTTAGATATTGAGACTGTGTCTTTTTCATTTTCTTTAATGTATACCATTTTTGCGAATTACAGCGTAACCTCGCCGGCATAATTAGTATCGAAGATCTGCCTTACTTCCGCTGGATTCTGTGTCTGCCCCAATGCCCACATTAATTTTGTAACAATTGCCTCCGTTGTCATATCTCTTCCGGGTATCACACCGCATTCCAGAAGCCGGCGTCCCACTTCGTACAGAGATAAGTCACTTTTTTCATAAAGGCATTGACTGCATACAACGACACTTACATCATTTGCAACAAGTTTTTTCAATTTTGCAGTCAGGTTTCTGCGTTCAAAATGTGTGCCGCCCATGCCAAAAGCTTCTATCACAATTCCGCGGTAGTGCTTCTGCTGCAGCCAGTCAAAGATATCCGGGCTTGTACCGGGGATCAGTTTCAGTAAAAATACATCCGTACAGAGAGAATTTTTCAGTTTGAACAGCTTTTTCTCTGCTATGAGGGCATTTTTACTTTCTATATGTATTCCATCTGCAAAAACTTCTCCCATATAAGGAGCAGAGATACTCTCAAAAGCGTCAAATCCCAGAGTCCGTACTTTTACCGAACGGCATCCGTTTATGATTTTTCCGTTGAATGCAATCATAACGCCGGGGAGTTCCATATTTACGGCGGCAAACGCGACTTGCAAATTCATTTTCGCATCCGTGAACATCTGCTCGATCGGAACCTGTGCTCCGGTCAGGACTATGGGCTTATCCAAATTCTGCAGCATATAGCTGAGAGCGGAGGCTGTATAGGCCATAGTATCCGTTCCATGTGTAATGATAATTCCATCGTAATGAGGCAGCGCTTCTGCGATGATTTCAGCCATGAACTGCCACTCTTCCGGCTGTATATTCGAACTGTCCAGACTGAATATATCCCTGCTGTCTATTAGAAAGTTATCCCGCGGTACAGGAAGCATCTGAATAATGTCCTGACAAGTGATATCAGGGATTAAGCCTTGTTGTGTCGGCCTTGAAGCAATGGTCCCCCCTGTCGTCAATAACAATACCTTTTTCATCTCTGCCTCCAATGCCGGAGAGGATTGATATTAAACCATATCCTCTCCTTACAAATCCAGTTTAAATTTCTTTTACCATTTTATCGTCGATTTTTGCATCAGGGGTCAGATTGTAAATCAGAATATAAATTATGAAGGATACGACCATTGCAAACAGACCTGCGGGAAGTCCATAAGGCAGCGGGACAATATACTGGAAGACATATCCCAGGATCGCTCCGATTGCAAAAGAGACGACACCTGCCCAACGGACTGCCGGATGCTTGTTCAAAAGTTCAGTGCTGTATTTTTTATTTTTCCGCTTTCCTATGACAAAATAATCTGCCAGAATCGGAGCGCACAGCGGGGGCGCCATAGAACCGAGCACATTGATGAAATCGGCAAAAAATAACTGGTAGAATGCAAGTGCACCTAAAAGTGTTCCCAGAATACCGCACACAGCAACTAATTTCTTTCTGCTTACATGGATTCCGAATGCATCCAATGAAGGTCCGGTGTACAGTGCGTTACAGTAAAGCTCGCTGTTATCGGTGGTCCATAACGCTGTTGTCCACACAAACACACCCAACAGAGCCACAAGCAGATTCACACCCAGCATCCAGATCACGTAATTATAATCTCCGATATGTACGGCGCCGATATATCCGACTACGTTGAGGATCGGATTGGTGAAGATGAAGCAGGATGCAGCGCACCAGAAAACGGCGTTTACATTTTTATTAAAGCGGAATAGGTCCACACCCATAACTGCGCCGGCAATCCAGCTTCCCACAACTGCTGTGATGCCGTTTCCAAGCCCAAGTCCTCCAAGGTTTGATGCCTTATTCAAAAATGCGGAGACTCCTCCGCTCTGTGTGATAAAGATTACACCTACTACAATCGCTACGATCATGATCAGAGGCGCACATATGTCTGCAATTTTTTCGATGGCGCCCATTCCTTTGATTGCGGTAAATGTAAATACAGCTCCCCAGATAATGCAAAGAAGAAATACCTCTAAAGTGATCGGTGCAATACCTTCGAATCCGAATTTTACAGGATCAAATACGGTTATTCCTGAAGGATTGCCGATGAACGCTCCCCATATATCTCCGATCATGCCTAGAATACTTGCAAACCACCCCAGCGTCAGCAAAGCCATAACGATCATCGGAACGACAAATCCTTTACTTCCATATGAATAACGGGACAGCAGAGAAAGGTTCAGTCCTGTTTTCTGTGCTGCAATCCCCAGAAAAGAAGTAATCAGAAACAGCGAGCCCATACCAAGAAATATCGCCCAAAAAGCCTGCATAGGCGGAAGGCCTCCGCTATTTCCATATCCTCCTAAGGTTCCGCCGACAATAAGTCCGGTTACGGCATATCCAAATCCAATCCATACCATGATCTGACTGCGTGTAGAACGCCGTTTTGACATAGGTACAGGTTCTAACATAAATTCACCATCTTGTTCAGTTGTATCGATCACAACTTTTTTCTCTTCAACCTGGCTCATTCCAGATACCTCCTTTTTCGATCATTTATTCCCGCGAGCAACGAGCCAAGCGGGCATGCTTGCATGCACATTTGACTCCCGCGAAGCAATGGACCAAGCTTGCGTGGATATTTGGCGATTACCGCGGGATCTTAGAGTTCTGTTCAAATATCATCATAATAACCGGGTGAATTCCTGTAGAATACTTGTGATATATCACTGATATTCTAATTATAATATTTGACAAAATAATTGTCAATAAAAATGTATATTTTCGACAATTTAATAGAAATTATGTATTTTTAAGACAATATATTTTGTGAATATTGCAATATTGTATCTTTTAAATATGACAGATATAATAAAAATAGTTCAAATATCATATATCATACATAATCCAGGGAGAAAAACTATGAATCGTGCTATCACTGCTGAAACCTCCAGGGCAGTAGCTGTTCTGGAAAAGCTTCGAGAAGATATCACAAATTGCGTCTATGAGTCAGGGCAGTTTATTACAGAATCTGAGATTTCGCATAAATTTAATGTCAGCAAGACTCCTGCAAGAGAGGCTTTAAATTGTCTGTGTCAGGAGGGCCTGTTGGTAAAGATTCCCCGCAAGGGCTATATCATCAAGCAGCTCTCTTTTATAGAATTGTCGAATCTCTGTTATTTCCGTAGTATTCTGGAATGCGGCGCCGTAGAATGGGCGATACGTTATGCATCTGATTTGGAATTGGGGCAAATTGTTGAATTGGCTCATAAGCAAATTGATATTGATGACGAAGATTTTTATAACAAATACAATGATCTCAATGTAAATTTTCATCTATCCATTGCACAGCTCTCTAAGAACACTTATTTGATTTCTGCCTTGCAAGGCGTATTGAATCAATTGCGGCGGGATCTTGCTATGGATGGACGTACTAATCTGGGAAGATCTTTGGATATGCACGTGCAAATAGCAGAGGCACTGAAGAAACGTGACCTGGAACAGGCCAGACGGATTACTGTTGACCAGATTCAGGTAGTAGAAAAACGTCTTTATTTACATTGACATTATTATTTAAGAAAGGATGATATGTATATGATGAATGAACTTTGGAAAATGACTGCACATCAGGTAAAAGAAGGTAACTTTACAAAAGCTATTCTGTCTATCGGTTCATGCGAGGCTCACGGCGCGCACATTGCAGAGGGCTGCGATACGCTGGTTTCCTATAAATTATCGAAACAGATTGCCGACCGGGTTGAGGGAATGCTGGTGCTGCCGCCTGTCACTGTAGGCTACAGTGCACATTATGATTCCTTCCCATTTTCCCTGACGCTGAGTTATGATACAACGACTGCAGTGATCTATGATATTATCGAGTCTGTAGTCCGCAATGGGATCACACGCATTTTCCTGATGAACGGGCATGACGGGAATATTGCTCCTATTGAGATTGCTTCCAGGAAAATCAAGGAAGTATACCCGGAGGTTCAGATAGCATCTCTGACGCAGTGGTGGGTAGCCGCGGGTAATCTTCTTCCGAAGGATACTTTTGAGGTGTGGGGAGGACTTGGACATGCCGGAGAAGGTGAGACATCTATTGCGTACCATCTGTTTCCTGATTGGTGTGAGCCAAAGCTTGCTACGTGCGTCGTACCGGATCTCCCGGATGAAGTAGAGATCAAGTGGGACTTTTCGGAATTGACGGATACGGCGCAGACCGGGGATGCGACAAAGGCGACTGCCGAAAAGGGTAAGATGATGAATGACGCCATTGTAGAGCATGTAGTTAAAGTTCTGAATGAACTTGATGAGAAGGATTGGAAATACCGCAGATAATGATAACAGGGGAACGGGATGATCGACAAGAGTCATTCCGTTCCCTTATTATTGTATCAATTCAGAGTGGCAGCCCTGTTACTGACTATTTTTTGTTTCATTTGGTAAGTATTTGATGTAAAATTAGACATAAGGAATCTACTTCTTTTTTTGTTTAGTAAGATTTTTGTCTGTGGATAAAACGGTGAAAAGAGCGATAATCCTTTTGTAAGAGAGATTGAAGATAGGGTAGCACAGGTAAAAGCAAGTAAAGAATGGAGGTTGGAATACGTGACTTTGTTAATGCGAGAGCAGGAAATCTGGGAAGAAGCAGAAGAAAAGGGAAGAGAAGAAGGAAGAGAAGAAGGGATCAGAGGAACAGTTAATCTGTTAAAGGAGTTAAATATTCCGTTGCAGACAATTTTGGTTAAGATTCAACAGCAGTATAACCTGAGTCCAGAAGCTTCTAAAAAGTATCTTTAAAAAAAGATGGCGGTGTTTATAATAGTTAAGGGAATTGGGAGTTCGAATCCCATATGCTCCAGTTTTCAAGGCATAGTCCGATACGGTAATCGAGACTATGCCTTTTCTAAATTCCTTTGATTGAAAAACTAGGTGAATTATTTGCCGGTTTGCTGTTCCGACAGACGGAAATGAGTATTTCTAAGAGGTTTCATATTGGTGTAATTCCATATACGGATAAATCATTGTCTGAACTTCGGGAAGAAAGGCTGCTGGAAGACATATCCCAGGATTGCTCCGATTGCAAAAGAGACGGTACCTTTTTTATTTTCAGATTGTAGGAGTCAATCCGTGTTATTCTTCAAAGAACATTGCTTCCATATATGCTTCTTGGAATGCAGGATCAGCAGACAGATTAATTTCTTCGGCCAAAGCGGCCGTTTTGGCAGCTTTCCGCATTATTTTGGGATTACATAGCAGTTCGGCGGCACCACGGAGAGAACTGTTACCCACCGTTTGGAGTTTCTCTGAGAATGCAGCAGGAAACATGCCGATTACTATAGCTTTTTCATAATCAAGCTGATAACCAAAGCCTCCGGCTACATACACGAGATCAACTTGGTCGGCGGTTATCCCATAATTGGCAAGGAGAACTTCGATGCCGCTTCTAACAGCAGCTTTTGCCAACTGTATTTCCCGGATATCCTTTTGTGTCAGACAGATCTGTTCGCCTTGAGGATCCAGCGCGACAGGGAATCCGGATTCAAACCAATGATCTTTTAGACGTCCGGTTTCATCCATTTCACCATTTCTGACAAGTTCGGCAGCCAGTTCTATAACTCCGGTTCCGCAGATTCCCACAGGTGCATGTCCTTGGATGGTTTGAATATCAAGGCTTCTGTTTTCCAGATGTGCTTTGCTTATGGCGCCGGGGACACTTCCTGTTCCCCGGGTAATATTACCTCCTTCGAATGCCGGACCAGCGGCAGTAGATGATACAAGAAGTTTATTTTTATTTCCAAGAACCATCTCTCCATTGGTGCCTAAGTCTATCAGCAGCTGGATAGGCTCTTCTTCTGCCATATGAAGTGCGCAGAGACCAGATACAATATCGGCGCCTACAAAAGCGGATATTCCGGGATAGATCAGGAGATCTGTTCTGTAATCTGTTTCAGGGAATAGTTTTCTTCCCGATATCTGCAGGCTGTTGATTCGGTAAGGAGTGAATGGGACCTTTCCCAGGCCGTCACAGGGATATCCCATTAACAGATGTATCATTACGGTATTTCCGGCAATTGCGATTCGTCTTATATTTTTGATGGAAATGTTATGCTTCTTGCACAATATTTCCATGCTTTGCCATAGATCACTGCGGATTTGTTCCATGAATTCTTTACATTTACCGTTAATGGAAGCCTGAATACGGGTTATCACGTCTGCACCGTGAATTCTCTGGCTATTTAACCTGGTACCGGTGTCAATACATATTCCTGTTTCCAGGGAAATCAGTTGTACTGCCAGAGTCGTGGTTCCGATATCTATAGCAAAACCATATTGTCCGGACTGTTTCATCTGATTACTGGAGATCCCGGACGGGGGAATTCCAGATCCTTTGCAAAAATTGGTCTGGATAGAGATTTCTGCTTCATTTCTCCATTTTAAACGTATGGTAAGATCTTCGCCTGGAACTGCCCGGCATGCCAACCGCCAACCGTCAGCAAGCTCATTGTCGGTGAATAACTCCTGATCCTTTGAGGTGATCGGAAGATATCCTTCCAAAACCTGAATGCGGCATTTTCCGCAGATACCCTGTCCTCCGCATGGAGACGGTATTGTATCCGTCTGCGTCTGGATTGCTTCAAGAAGTGTTCCATCTGCCATCGAAACAACAGTTTCTTTTTCTTTGTCGTTAATAATACGGATTTTCAGCGGTTCAACATGACGGAGCAGGCATTCAGCATTCGGGCAGTTCCTGCAGTCATGCTGTGCTTTAAATTGATGTTCATTATCTGAAGTTAAATAGATACTGCAGATAGTCTTAATCGGTTGGAACATGTATCCGCTAGAAAGCTTTAATCCCAGAAGCTTTCCGGCATTTGTCTGTCTGAGTGCTTCCGCCTGAATATGCATGGATAGATCGTGAGGAGCTTCTAATCTCTGGCTGATACCTTTCTTCCAGGCCAAACAGATATGGCGAAGTTCTCTTATAATATCTGCTTCCAGAGAGAATAAGAGACTATCCGCAACGGCGTCAATCAGCATCCCTTGTACATAATCTCCTTCTGAAAACTTTTTTGTGCTAAGGGCGCTTAGTTTCGAGCCGATAGTAACTAATACATAGATAGCTTCCCTTTCCTGCTGAAGATAACCAGCGGGAATCTTGCCGAGTGCCATGATGCCTGCGGGTTCACATAATTCCAGCATATTTTTTTCGATGTCATGAAATGTATCCTCTATCTCTTCATATACGGGAGAATCGGGGAAACATTGAATCTGCCGAAACACCATTTCCTTTTCTATGCGGGGATGAAATTCTCTAATTATCTTAATATGCTCCATCCTGTCATCTCCTTAAGTATCCGCCGGGCGGCTCAGAATAATGTTGCTTACTTTAAAACAGCATCTTTTGCGGTCTCGGCCGCACTTGCTGCATCTGGTGTATAATAATCTGCACCGATTTCCTGTGCGAAGCTCTCGTTTACCGGAGCGCCGCCTACCATGATTATATATTTATTGCGCAGATTCTGATCTTTTAACATGTCAATTACATTCTGCATATTTGTCATTGTTGTGGTAAGAAGCGCTGACATACAGATAATATCTGCATTCTCGTCCTCTGCTTTTTCAATAAAAACTTCAGGCTTTACATCTACTCCGAGATCGATAACTTCAAATCCGGCGCCCTGAAGCATCATTCCTACCAGATTCTTACCAATATCATGCAGATCCCCTTCGACGGTACCGATCACTACGCGCCCGATAGGTTCATTACCTACTTCTACCAGTTTTGGCTTCAGGATTGTAATTCCGGCATTCATAGCTCTTGCCGCGACCAGGACTTCTGGGACAAAGATTTCATTTCGCTTGAATTTTCCGCCTATGATCATCATTCCGTTTAACAATCCTTTGTTCAGAATCTCCTTGGGATCAATCCCTTCATCCAGTGCTTGCTGTACCAGCGCTTTTACATTTTTTGCTCTTCCTTTTTGTAAATATTCTGAGATTTCCTGAATAATTGCCATGTTTTTATTCCTCCCATATTAATCCCAATTTAGCATGATCAGGGGATAAGGACTCCTCCTGAATTTAAATGTATTTTATTCCTTTCTTAGAAGTTATTATTGTAATTTTTTTAGAATAATAGTACTTTTTTTATCTTATCTGCTATGATAGAATAATTTTGTCGGGAGGACGGTTATATGACACCATACTTATATACAATTTTAAAGAAAGAACAGATTGCTGATATGCTGAAGGCTTTTCATGCCTGTGTTGGGCTGCCCATACAGGTTATCGACGATAAAGGTCATCTTCTGCAGTCTCAGGGAGATATTACTTCTTTTTGCAGCCTTTTTCACCATTTTCTCCCGCCAGGGGATGAATGCAGGGTACTTCACAGCAAGGCCGGAAAGCGGGCGATGGATTTAGGTGAGTCTTATATCTTTTCATGCCATGCGAATTTAAACCATATCGTATTTCCTCTGATCAATAAGAACAGTTTATTTGGTTCTATTCTGGTTGGACCGTTTTTAATGGAAGAGTCGGATTCTTTGCTAATATCTGATTTGGCAGACAGATATCCAATTCCTCTGGAATCTCTTTTGGAACTCTATGAAGAGACGCATTCTCTGCCCGTAGTGCCTCCGGCGAAGGTCACCCAGATCAGCCGTCTTCTATACTATATGTTCTCTGGTTTGATCTCTGACAGCTACCATCAGTTTATTATCAAGCAAGAGAAGCTTCATCAGCAATCAAGGATCAATGAATCCATTCAGAGTTATAAGCTGTGGCAGACATCTGACAGACCGAAATATCCTTATGATAAGGAGAAAGAATTGATTATCAAGGTTAAGAACGGAGATGCGGCCCAGGCCAATGCCCTTCTTAATGATCTTCTGGGCTATGTTCTTTTATCTGAGGGGAATAACATGGAAGTCATTAAGACACGTGCAATAGAGCTCTGTTCTCTGTTATCTCGTGCAGCCATCGAAGGAGGCGCGACGAATGATATTATACTTAAGATGAATAATCACTTTCTGAAGAATCTTCAGGAGATTAAGAATCTGGACGAACTGTGCTACAGCCTTCAGGAGACGGTGGAAGCATTTACGGAAAATATGTTTGAGAATATACCGGGCAGGAATCATGATATCATCAAGAAAGCGGTTTCCTATATCTCCAAGAATTATTCGGGGGCATTGACACTGGAAGAGGTAGCAGGCCATGTACATCTGAATCCGGCGTATTTTTCTTCTATATTCAAGCAGTCCACAGGCTCTTCCTTTAAAGAATATCTGAATATGGTCCGTATTGAGGAGAGCAAGAGACTTCTTGCCAACACAGACTATACGATTATAGATATTGCCGTTGCAGCAGGCTTTGAAGATCAGAGTTATTTCTGCCGGGTATTCAAAAAATATACGGGGCTTACGCCCCGTCAGTATCGACAATAAGTTATGAAGAATAGAATTCCTCAACGGTTTCAAAAAATGCATCAATATTCTCGAAAGGAGTAACCGGAGGGATATCACAGCCCGAAGCAATGATAAAATTCGGATATTTTGCACATTTACCCAACAGTTTCAGGGTTTCTGTACGAACAATCTGCGGAGATCCTTGTTTCAGCACACCCGCTGGGTCTATATTCCCGATTACGATCCGGTCTTGGGGAATTACCGGCAGGGCTTGTGCTAAGTCAATTGCGTTGCCGAAACTGTAAGCTTGTGCGTTAATATCCTTGATCTGCTCCATCAAAGGAATCACGTTGCCGCAGTTATGGTACATTACCATAAAGGAATCATCCTCTACAGTTTCCCGGATCTGATTCACATAGGGCGTAGAGAATGTTTTTATAAGGCTTGGGGACAGAAGACCGGCGGCCGGTTCCGCCATGACTACGCCGTTGGCTCCAGCTTCTTTGAATGCTTTTGTATATTCACATAAGAATTCAGTTGTCTTCTCAAGTACAGTTTCCACCATTTCAGGTTCCTCATAACATAGAATCATGATCTCTGTCATATCTAGCAGACGGCCGGCTAAAGAATACGGTCCAATGATTCCGGCAAATACGGGGCGGTCTGTGATAAGGCTGCACGCTTCTCGGATTCCTTTGATGCACTCTCCGGTTCGTCCGTCGCCGACGTTTGGGATCTTCAGTGCGTTGGCATCGTCTTCATCATGTACAATCGCTTCAGTGATGGTTGGGACTTCGTCCTCGTTGTAATGAACCGGGCTTCCGAATGCCTCAGCTTCAACGGACAGATCCATAAGACTTACTGCTATTCCCATATCATATTTCTGAGCGATTTCTGCCATGCACTGAGCCTGTAGGTGACCGTCTTTTACCAATTCTTCTACAGTTGCCCCGATTATCCGTGCTCCGGGGAACGACAGGAGCGGCATGGCTTTTTTCTTATGATGTCCGATGATCTCTTTCATCCAGGCATTCATATCTTTTTTCATAGAAAATACCTCCGATTTTGTTTTATTTATGATATTTTAGAATTTTTTACATGTATATGATTGTAAATTTTTTTGAATATATGGAAAAATATCAGAATTTTGTAAGACGATTTTTAATAAAACAGCCGGAATCATTACTGACCGGAAGAATAAAATATCGGTACTTTTTGGCATAATAATAAGGAAACTTGATGCATAAAGATTGCCTTGTGAATCGTAATCAGAGTATTTTTTGGTGATATTTCTACAAAATATCCATTAAAAAAGTACCATAATTCTAAAAAATTTACAATAAGTGAGAAATAAAAAGGTATAACATACATTTAACCGATAAGGATGTGATGGAAATGCAAAGCAAACATGCATGGCATGTAATGTAATCAGAAGCATTAGCCAGAATGTCAAAAAAGAAAATTAAGAATCAGGAGGAAAAAACATGAAGAAAAGAGTAGTAAGTGTTCTATTGGCATCCTGTCTTTTGACGGGGCTTTTGGCGGGGTGTTCAGGAGGAAATGAAGGAAACTCCGAAGATTCCGGTCAGACGTCAGATACAGCCGGAAAAAAAGAATTGAATGTCTGGTATTATTGGGATAATGATCAGGGAGAAATTCTTCAGGAATATGTTGATAAATTTAACGAACAGTCGGAAATTGTTTCGATAAAAGCATCTTATGTCCCGTATGCGGAATATACGCAGAAGGTACTTACCGCGGCTGCAGGCGGTTCGGGACCGGATGTGCTTATATATGGCAATAATGAAACTTCCGTTCTGGCTGAATCCGGTGTCCTGGGAACGATGACGGATCTGGTTGAAGAAGGGGGATTAAAAGAACGGATTCTGCCGGAGGTTATGAAGTCGCATGAGTATAACGGAGAATATTATGGTCTTCCGATTTACGGCAACTGTCTTGCGCTTTTCTACAATAAAGATATGGTGTCTGAACCGCCGAAGACATGGGATGATTTATTGGCAACCGCCGAAGAGGTTACCACATCCGATACTTATGCACTTGCATTTGCTGCGGCGGAATCAGAAGAAGGAACATTTCAGTTCCTGCCATGGCTCTGGTCGGCGGGTGCGGATCTGGATTCCCTGGATTCCGAAGAAGGGATTGCAGCACTTTCATTATATAAAGAATTAGTAGATGAGGGGTATGCGTCAAAAGAGGTTGTGGGATGGCTGCAGCAGGATGCGATGCTCCAGTTTTGTAACGGCCGTGCGGCAATGATGGTAAACGGACCTTGGCAGATGCCAAGTATTCAGGAGAATGCGCCGGATCTGGACTATGGGGTTTCTATACTGCCGGCTCGAAAAGAAGGGGAAGCTGCTTCTATTCTTGGCGGCGAGAGCTTTGGCGTAGCAGTGAACGCGGACAAAGAAGCTGCAAAAGAGTTCTTTGACTGGATATACGGAGAGGAAAATTACAGCGATTTTGTAAAAGAATTGGGGCAGCTGCCAGCAGAAGAAGAGATGCTGATGGATTCTTATTATCAGGATGATCCGCTGAAGAAAGCATTTGCAGATAATCTTATGGTTGCAAAACCGCGTGCATACGGTCCTGATTACAATGAGATGTCTAAGGCAATCCAGACAGCGATTACTGCCAGCTTATCAGGAATGAAATCACCGGAAGAAGCGATGAAAGAAGCGGCAGACGTTGCTGGTCCGCTTTTAGAGAAGCAGCAATAGTTTAAAAGCAGAATGGAATGAAAAAGGTTGTCTGCTGGGAAGCAAACAACCTTTTGAAGTATACATAGTGTTAGGAGTGGTAGTAATGAAAAAATACGGTTCTTACAAAAGTATTAAAAAGAGCATGAATGAATATACTTTTATTTTGCCGGCATTTTTATTTTTAGTTATATTCATACTATATCCGGTCTTGTACAATTTTACGTTAAGTGTGAAGGATGCTAATCTTTCTAATTTTGTATCAGGAAATGCACCGTTTACGGGTTTAGAAAATTATACAAAGGTAATTTCAGATCCTTATTTTAAACAGGCGGCCGTCAATATGCTTATATTTATGGTTTTTTGCCTGTCGCTACAGTTTTTAATCGGGATGCTGTTAGCGTTGTTTTTCAATATGCAATTTGCAGGAGCGAAATGGATGAGGGCGTTAGTTCTGGTTGGGTGGATGAATCCCGTCATTATCTCAGGTTCTACTTTTAAGTGGCTGTTAAGCGGCGACAACGGGGTTGTAAATTATCTTCTGATGAAGATCGGGCTGATTCATTCTCCCATTGCGTTCTTAACGCAGCCGGGAATTGCTCTATTTAGTGTTACAGCAGCTAATATATGGGTCGGAGTTCCGTTCAATATGATCTTACTGCTTGCAGGTATGCAGAGCCTGCCGTTGGAGATATATGAAGCTGCGAGTATCGATGGGGCAGGGAAAATTAAGAGCTTTTTTACGATTACACTTCCTCTTTTAAAACCGACAATTTCGATCTTGCTGATGATGGGGATTATAAATTCTTTCAAAGTATTTGATTTGATCTACATTATGACTAAGGGCGGCCCGGCAAGATCGTCGCAGATATTGCCGTATTATTCTTATGAACTGTCATTCCAGTCATACAAATTCGGAGAAGGGGCGGTAGTTTCCGTTTTAATTTTTATCTTTGTGATGGTCTTTGCGTCATTTTATCTTCATATGACTCAGAAAGAAGGGGATTAATAATGAAAAAAACGAATAAAATTCTCTTTCCCATAGTAGGTTTTGCAATAATGTGTATATATTTATTTCCTATATACTGGATGGTAATTTCTTCGTTAAAAAAAACAACAGAAATTTTTGCTTCCGTGCCCACGTTTTTTCCAACAGAAATTACAGTTGAATCATTTAAAAATATATTTTCGAAACAAAGCCAATTTCAGAAATATATTCTCAACAGCGTGCTTATCAGCAGTGTGAACACAGTATTAACGATTATATTGAGTGCTCCTGCGGCATATGGCCTTGCGCGTAAGAAGATTAAAGGTGTTGGATTCCTGATTATATTTGTGTTAGTTGTCCAGATGTTTCCGGCCAGTATGCTTGCTTCGCCGCTGTATTCGCTTTTTTCTAAATTAGGTTTAACAAACAGTTATATATCGGTTATTTTTGCTAATATGACGATTTCTGTTCCTTATTGTATTGCAGTATTGAGAACATTTTTTGTTTCGCTTCCGAGTGATTTGGCAGAAGCAGCTCTGGTGGACGGGTGTGGAATATGGGGAACTTTTTTGCGGATCATTGTGCCTATTTCGAAGACAGGGATTATGACTTGTGCAGCATTTAGTTTTGTATTTGCATGGAGCGAATTTATGTATTCGCTCACATTGCTGAATGACCAGAAATACTGGCCGATCACACTGGGAATGCGTTTGTTTGATGGTCAGTACGGTACTCAGTGGGGAGAACTTATGGCTGCGGCTACGGTATGCAGTCTTCCGGTTATTTTGATATTTTTAGTTGCACAAAAATACATTGTAAGCGGTGTTACAGCCGGTTCAGTGAAGGGATAAAGGAGGAAATTAAAATGACTAGCAGAGAGCGTATTTTGAAAGCTTTGTCAGGGGAAAAAGCAGACAGAGTACCATTTTGCCCGTTTCTGGCATATTGGTGGGAGAGTCAGGAAGATGAGCTTACAGACAAGGGTGAGTTGGAATTCATGGAATGTGTAGGTGCAGACCCATTATTCAGGGGGCATTATCCAAGCTACGGAAAAGAAGGCGAGGACATAATACTTTGTAGAAATATCATTGAGGACTGTGAGATCTCTACAGAAACCAAAGGAAATAAAAAGGTCATTACCTATCATACATCAAAGGGTGATTTGCAGTTCGGATATCAATATGTAGAAAGCGGAAATACCTGGTTTCTTGTAGATCATCCGGTGAAGGAGGAGGAAGATTTTCTGCTTTTGAAATATATCATGGATTCTACGCATCTGGAAGCGGATTATGAAAAGTTTGACCGTGAGGTTGAGAAGCTGGGGGAAAGGGGTCTGTTATTGCCTTTGGTATGTCCGGAAATGAAGACTTCTTTTCAATCACTTTTAGAAAAATGGGCAGGAACAGAGACGATGGTATATTCTGTCATGGATTTTCCAGAGGTAGTCCAGGAAACGCTGGATTCTATGTACCGAGTATCAAAAAGGGCAGCTGAAATTGCAGCCGGTTCTGCGTCCCCGATTTTCCTTTCCTGGGAAGATACCTCTACAACTAACATATCTCCGCAATATTACAGGGACTATATATTGCCGGAGATCAATATGTGGTGTGATATCCTGCATAAAAAGGGGAAACGCTATGTTCAGCATGCCTGTGGACGGTTAAATGCACTTTTACCGGATATTGCGGGTTCTGGGATTGATGTATTGGAATCTGTTTCGCCGTCCCCTACAGGTGATGTTGATTTGTATAATGTGAATGATGCGCTGCCAGAACGTATTGCAGTTGTCGGCGGGATAGAGCCTGTGAAACTATTGAATTCACCGACGGAAGAGGTTGTGGATAATGCGCGTGAAATTATGAAGATCATGAGTAACAGAGGGTATGTCCTGGCAAACAGCGATAGCTGTCCGCCAGGAGTATCTATTGAGAAATTTGAGGCGCTTGCAAGGCTAGCCAAGGAAGCTTAGCCAGCAGATCAGGGCGCAGTCAGGATAGACTATGAATAAATTTATATGAGGAGGTTGATTTATGGAATTTTTTACCTATGGGAAAGATTATGTTGAATATCGGAATGCAGGTGAGACATTGCGTGTTATGGCGTGGGGGGAGAACAGCCTGCGTGTGGTCAGTGTGCCAAACGGACCCTTGGATATGTCGGACAACGCTCTGATCCAACAGCAGCCGACAGAATCCGTGATTAGGGTCGGTGAAGATACAGCCGAGATTACGAATGGGAAGATTACGGCTTTTTTTGATCTCCGAGGATGGAATGACGCAGCCGTTTTGACATTTTACAATGATAAAAGAGAGGTGCTCCTGAAGGAAATTGACAGAGGAGGAGCGCTGACCCGCAGAGCGAGGTTTTTTAATCCTTATTCAGGCGGAGATTATCGTCTTAAAGTTACTTTTGAGGCCAATGATGGTGAAAGAATCTATGGTATGGGGCAGTATCAACAGGATATCCTTGATTTGAAAGGCTGTAATCTGGAACTTGCTCACCGTAATTCACAGGCTTCGGTTCCATTCTATGTTTCGAGCTTAGGCTACGGATTTCTCTGGCATAATCCGGCAATTGGCAGTGTGTCTTTTGGCAGCAACACAACAGAATGGAGAGCGGACAGTACGAAAAAGCTGGATTACTGGATTACGGCCGGAAGTAATCCTGCAGAGATTGAAGAACAGTATAGTGCAGCGACAGGAAGAACTCCGATGATGCCGGAATATGGTCTGGGATTCTGGCAGTGTAAACTTCGTTATCACAATCAGGAACAGGTTCTGAAGGTAGCTCGTGAATATCACAAACGGAATATTCCTATAGATGTTATTGTCATTGATTATTATCACTGGCCGCGGTGCGGCGATTATCGATTTGACGAGCATAATTTCCCGGATCCCAAGGCCATGGTTGAAGAGCTTAGCTCATATGGTATGGAAGTAATGGTATCTGTCTGGCCGCAAGTTGACTGGAGAAGCGAGAATTTCGAAGAAATGCAGCAAAAAGGGCTGTTGGTGAAGACAGATCATGGTATGAACCTTCAGATGAGTTTTCAAGGGAACAATGTGTTCTATGATACCACGAATGCGGAAGCCAGGGAATATGTCTGGAATAAATGTAAAGATAACTACTACAGGTATGGAATAAAAACATTTTGGCTGGATGAAGCGGAGCCGGAATATGGTACTTATGATTATGATAATTATCGATATTATGCCGGAAGTGTGCTGCAGAAGGGTAATATCTATCCGAAAGAATACGCACGGGGATTCTATGAAGGCCAGACTGCCTGCGGGCAGAAGGATATCGTAAATCTTATACGCTGTGCATGGGCCGGAAGCCAGAGATATGGAACACTGGTATGGTCTGGTGATATTGCTTCTACATATGAAACATTCAAGAAGCAGATTGTTGCAGGACTGCAGATGGGGCTTTCGGGAATTCCATGGTGGACGACAGACATTGGTGGTTTTTATGATGGCAATATCTATGACGCAGACTTTCAGGAGTTGTTGATCCGATGGTTTCAATTTGGGACGTTCTGTCCGGTAATGAGGCTTCACGGGAACCGACTTCCGCGGGAGCCGCTTTACAGAGTGGATGGGGAAGAGACGGAAGGGACTGGCGCGGATAATGAGATTTGGAGTTATGGAGAAGAGAACCTCCAGATTATGGAAAAATTTATAAGAGTACGTGAGCAGCTTCGTGATTATACGAGGAGATTAATGGTAGAAGCGCATACGTCAGGCGCACCTGTTATGAGGACAATCTTTTATGAGTTCCCGGAAGATCCGGCTGCGTGGGATTTGAAGACTCAGTATATGTACGGAGCTGATATTCTCGTGGCGCCGGTCGTTGAAGCTCATGCTGTATCGCGCAGGGTGTATCTTCCCCAGAATTGTAAATGGACACTTGCGGGAACCGGCGAAATATTTGAAGGCGGTCAGTGGGTTGAGGTGAAGGCGGCTATAGATACGCTTCCGGTATTTCTTCGGGAGGGAAGACAAGGCTACCTGATAGGAAGAATATAATATATTTGTGTGGTAAAACGGAGATTAGAGTTCTAATCTCCGTTATTTCAGCTAATTAATTTGGTAATAAGGTGTCTGATGCCAAACACTTCAGGAATGAACTTTACACTTTCCGGTAATTTTAGTATAATATGGTTGTTGTATATTTAGAAACGATATATGATAAAAAATGTGGAATGGGGTAATACTTATGGCGAAGAAATCAAGAAAAGATCGTAAGAAGATTGCAACAAAGCAGAATGTGACAAAACAGAGCTTGGGTGAACAGAACGTGAAGCCGGAAGAGAAGTTGGAAAATGCTGGAGTGGAAGCCCAGGAAACGGAGGCGGTAATGGAGTTAAAGGATATAGGCGAAGAGACTGAGAAGGCCGTGGAAGCAGCAAAAAAAGCAGAGGAAGCCGCTAAAGAAGAAGCAAAGAAAGCGGAAGAAGAAGCCGCCGCTAAAAAAGCCGCGGAAGAGGCCGCAGCCAAGAAAGCTGCAGAGGAAGAGGCCGCCAAGAAAGCCGCGGAAGAAGCCGCCGCTAAGAAAGCTGCGGAAGAGGCCGCCAAGAAGGCCGCGGAAGAAGAAGCCGCAGCCAAGAAAGCCGCAGAGGAAGCTGAGAAGAAGGCGCTTGACCGTGCAACATTTGAGAAGAGGTTTGTGAAGCACCTGGATGAGCTGAAATGGCTTTATATGGAATTATATGGCAATAGTTCGATGTTTGCGGAGCTGAGCGATAATCTGTATCGTTTTTATGAAGAGCGTAACGAAGAACTGAAAGAGATCGATCTTAAGCGGGAGGAATGCCCGGATTGGTATAAGCAGAACGATATGCTCGGAATGATGTTCTATATCGACAACTTCGGCGGTAATATGAAGGGTGTGGAAGATAAGCTTGAATATCTTGAGAAGAGCAATGTGAACTATGTTCATCTGATGCCGTTTTTGGACACGGTGGAAGGCCGTTCTGACGGCGGATATGCGGTGGCAGATTTCCGAAAGGTACAGGAGAAGCTCGGTACGATGGAGGACTTAGAGAGCCTTACAGCGGCATGCCACAAGAAGAATATCAATGTCTGCATGGATTTTGTCATGAACCATACGTCTGAGGATCATGAGTGGGCGAAGAAGGCGCGCCAGGGAATCGGGGAATATATGAGCAGGTATTTCTTCTTCGATAATTATTCGATTCCGGCAGAGTATGAGAAGACCGTGCCGCAGGTATTCCCGACGACGGCGCCGGGGAATTTCACATGGCTTGGGGATGCGGAGCATTTTGTCATGACGACCTTCTATCCGTACCAGTGGGATCTGAATTATAAGAACCCAAGAGTATTCAATGAGATGATGTATAATTTCCTCTATCTGGCGAATAAGGGTATTGATATCATCAGGATCGATGCGGTTCCGTATATATGGAAGGAACTGAATACTTCCTGCAGGAATCTTAAGCAGGTACATACCATTGTCCGCATGATGCGTATGATCAGTGAGATCGTATGTCCGAGTGTGCTGCTTCTTGGAGAGGTAGTCATGGAGCCGGAGAAAGTGGTTCCGTATTTTGGTACGGTGGAGAAGCCGGAGTGCCATATGTTATATAATGTAACCACGATGGCGACCACATGGCATACCGTGGCGACCAGAGATGTGGGATTATTGCGTCAGCAGCTTGATATCGTAAACAGCCTGCCGAAGGAATATGTATTCCTGAATTATCTGCGCTGCCATGACGATATAGGGTGGGGACTGGATTATGCTTCACTGGAGAAGGATGGCTTAAGAGAGCGTCCGCATAAGCAATATCTGAATGATTATTTCCAGGGATTTGTGGGAGACAGTACGAGCCGCGGTGAGCTGTATAATGCGGATCCGGTCACTGGCGACGCCAGATTCTGCGGAACAACGGCGTCTATGTGCGGAATCGAGAAGGCCGGCTTTGAGCAGGATGAAGCAGCCATGGAGAAAGCGATCGACAAGGATATTATGCTTCATGCCTATATGTTCATGCAGTCAGGTATCCCGGTGCTCTACAGCGGTGACGAGATCGGTCAGGTCAATGATTACACATATAAGGAGAATCCGAACAAGGCTGAGGATTCCCGTTATATCCACAGAGGAGCTATGCAGTGGAATCTTGTTCAGAATATTAAGGACCCTGAGAGTGTAGAGAGCAGGGTATTCCGGAGACTGGGGCAGTTAGAGGAGATTCGTAAGTCGGAGAAGGTATTTGTCTCATATGCGGATACATGGACGATCGAGACTTGGGAAGCAGGAGTCCTGAGTATCGGAAGATATTATGAAGGCGAGAAGCTGATCGGATTATTTAATTTCAGCGAATATGATAAGACGGCATGGATCAATGAGGAAGACGGTATGTATGTCGATCTGATCTCCGGGAAAGAGATGGAGGCCAGAGGCGTGAATATTCCTGCATTTGGATTCTATTATCTGAAGAAGAAGGATATATAGAGAATACATGCAACAGGGCAGCTTGCTGAACTGTTGCAAATACACAGGCGGTGCCTGGAGGATGTGTAAAATGAGACGATGGAAGCGGCTGCTTGCAGCAGTTATGATTTCTGTGTTATCTATGAGCATGGGGGCGGCAGTTTTCGCCACAGAGGCGCCGCCCGGTGAGACAGGACAGCCGGGAGAGGCAGAGCAGCCCGGACAGAACCAGGAAGCCAATCCGGAAGAGCTGACGGAAGAGGAGAAGCTTAAGCAGGAGCTTGACGCGGTCTATGCGATGCCGGTCCAGTCCAATGAGGATGAAGGATGGCCGAAGGGACCGGGAACATACGGCGAAGCCGCGATTGTCATGGATGTAGAGACCGGGGCGGTGTTGTATGAGAAGAATATAGACGAACATTTTTACCCGGCAAGTATCACCAAGGTATTGACCACACTGGTGGCGCTGGAACACGGACAGTTTGCGGACCCGGTGGTATTTACACATGACTGTGTGTCCTTCCTGCAGCCGGGAGATTCATCCATTGGCATGAAAGAAGGGAATCAGATCACGTTGGAGCAGGCTTTGTATGCGACGCTTCTCGCCTCGGCGAATGAAGCGGCGTATGCAGTCGCGGACAATGTGGGCAGGAATGCGGGCTTTGACTATAACTGGTTCGTGGAGCAGATGAACATAAGGTGTCAGGAACTGGGAGGCGGGAATTCTAATTTTACGAACACGAGCGGGCTTCCCGACCCGAACCATTATACCTGTGCAAGGGATATGGCGCTGATCGGGCGTGAGATGTTCAAGCATCCCGAATTCTTCCAGATCGCCCGGACATACCAGTATACGATTCCGGCGTCAGAGACGACGGAGGAGCATATTTTCCAGCAGCACCATAAGATGCTGGTGGAGGGTGATCCGAATTATTATGAATTTGCCATCGGAGGTAAGACCGGGTATACGAATGATGCCCTGTCGACGCTGATCACCATGGCGGACAACGGCAGTATGCAGTTGGTGTGCGTGGTTCTTAAGACGCATGGGGTGAATGTCTATCCGGATACCAGGAATCTCCTGGAGTATGCATTTACGAATTTCGGCAAGGCTTCTGTCGCGGAGAACGAGACGTCAGAGTATGTGGCGCAGGTATTGAATGAACCGGACTCAGACGCCCGGATCATGCTGCCGGGCGGTGTGGAATTCAAGGATCTGGAGAGAGAGATCATTCCCGACAGTGAGACTGCGGGCGAGGGAACCATAGAGTACCGTTATGCCGGGAATCTTCTGGGCAGCGCCCGGGTAGCGCTCAGCCAGTCGTATATGGATATGCTCAGCGCGTCTCCGGAAGAAGAAGAGACACCGCCGCAGACGGAGGACAGCAATGCCGAAGGAGAGGCGGATTCCAAGGACGAAAAAGGTCTGTCGGGAGTTCTGGATTTCCTTAAGGATAAGTCATTTACGGAGAAATGTATTCTTGGCGGCGCAGGGGCGCTGCTTGTGATATTGGTGATCATCCTGGCCGTGTCTATCTCGGTCAGAAGGAAAAGAAAACGTAAAAAAAGAAAAACCTCTTGACGATTCAAGGGGTTTTTTACTATAATAGGAAACACACAAAAAGCAATGACGAAGACAGTAGTTCATATCAGAAAGATACAGCGAGCCGGGGACGGTGGAAGCCCGGTGCAAGTAAGATATGACCGAAGATCCCTTCCGAGCTGCAGTTGTCGAAAGATTCTTATTTATGATATTTGAAGAAGTATGATAGAAAAGTCAAGTAGATACTGACGGGAGTCCTCCGTTACAGGGAAGACATATGATGGTATGTTTAGGTGGTTTATAAACGTGAGCGCAGCTTCCGTCCTATTCAGGATGGGAGTTTTTTGTTTGATTAAGGAGGTTTTTATGTACAAGAAGGTTTCAACGGATTTGAATTTTGTCGACCGCGAGAAAGCTGTCGAGAAGTTCTGGGAGGAGAACCACATCTTTGAGAAGAGCATGAAGGAGAGGGAAGGCAGTGACCTCTACATGTTCTACGACGGTCCGCCGACAGCCAATGGGAAGCCCCACATCGGCCATGTGCTGACCCGTGTCATCAAGGATATGATTCCAAGGTACCGGACGATGAAGGGGTACGAAGTACCAAGGAAGGCCGGCTGGGATACCCACGGGCTGCCGGTGGAGTTAGAGGTTGAGAAGGCTCTGGGGCTTGACGGTAAGGAGCAGATCGAGGAGTATGGTCTGGAGCCCTTTATCGACAAATGTAAGGAGAGCGTGTGGAAATATAAGGGAATGTGGGAGGACTTCTCCGGGACGGTCGGTTTCTGGGCGGATATGGAGAATCCATATGTCACTTATCACAATGAATTTATCGAGTCCGAGTGGTGGGCGCTTAAGCAGATCTGGGATAAGGGACTGCTGTATAAGGGATTCAAGATCGTACCTTACTGCCCGCGGTGCGGAACGCCTCTTTCAGCGCAGGAAGTAGCGCAGGGGTACAAGGACATAAAGGAACGTTCCGCGATCGTGCGTTTCAAGGTGAAGGACGAGGATGCATATATCCTGGCGTGGACGACGACGCCGTGGACGCTGCCGTCGAACCTGGGTCTCTGTGTCAACCCGGTTGAATCTTACGCTAAGGTCAGATGTATCGACGGATATACCTATTATATGGCGGAAGCACTTCTTGATACGGTGCTTGGTCCTCTGGCGAAGGAGGGGGAGAGTGCGTACGAAGTGCTTGAGACTTACCAGGGGAAGGATCTGGAATACAAGGAATACGAACCGCTGTATCAGTGTGCCGCAGACGGGATCGCGAATCAGCATAAGAAGGCATTCTATGTGATCTGTGACGAGTATGTTACTCTGACGGACGGTACCGGAGTGGTTCATACCGCGCCTGCATTCGGTGAGGATGATGCGAAGGTCTGCAGGAAATACAACATGCCGTTCGTACAGCTTGTCGATGAGAAGGGTAATATGGCAGAGTCTACTCCGTTTGCCGGATTATTTGTCAAGAAGGCGGACCCGGAGGTGTTGAAAGACCTGGAGGCGAGGGGGCAGCTATTCTCAGCGCCGAACTTCGAGCACAGCTACCCGCATTGCTGGAGATGCGATACTCCGCTGATCTACTATGCGCGTGAGTCCTGGTTTATCAAGATGACCGATGTGAAGCAGGATTTGATTGCGAATAACAATACGATCAACTGGATTCCGGAGAGTATCGGCAAGGGCCGTTTCGGAGACTGGCTTGAGAATGTACAGGACTGGGGCATCAGCAGGAACCGTTACTGGGGTACTCCGCTGAATATCTGGGAATGTGAGTGCGGACATCAGCACTCTGTTGGAAGTATCGCGGAGCTTAAGGAGATGTCGGATAACTGTCCGGATGATATCGAACTGCACCGCCCGTATATTGATGAAGTGACGATCAAGTGCCCGGTCTGCGGCAAGGAGATGCACCGTGTTCCGGAAGTGATCGACTGCTGGTTTGATTCCGGGGCGATGCCGTTCGCACAGCTTCATTACCCGTTCGAGAATCAGGAATTATTCGAGAAGCAGTTCCCGGCAGATTTTATCTCTGAGGCGGTGGATCAGACCCGCGGATGGTTCTATTCTCTGCTTGCGATCTCTACGCTGATCTTCAACAAGGCGCCTTATAAGAATGTTATCGTGCTGGGCCACGTGCAGGATGAGAAGGGGCAGAAGATGAGCAAGTCCAAGGGGAATGCGGTGGATCCGTTTGACGCGCTGGAGAAATACGGTGCAGATGCGATCCGGTGGTATTTCTACGTGAACAGTGCTCCGTGGCTGCCGAACCGTTTCCACGGGAAGGCTGTTGTGGAAGGACAGCGCAAGTTCATGGGAACTTTGTGGAATACTTACGCGTTCTTCGTATTGTATGCTAATATCGACGGATTCGATGCAACAAAATATACGTTGGAGTATGACAAATTATCGGTTATGGATAAGTGGCTTCTGTCCAGGCTCAACACGCTGATCAAGGATGTGGACAGCCATCTTGAGAATTACAGGATTCCGGAGACGGCAAGGGCTCTGCAGGATTTTGTGGATGATATGAGCAACTGGTATGTAAGAAGAAGCCGCGAGCGCTTCTGGGCTAAGGGTATGGAGCAGGATAAGATCAATGCTTACATGACGCTCTATACGGCACTTGTGGAGGCAAGCAAGGCGGCGGCGCCGATGATCCCGTTCATGACGGAGGATATTTACCAGAATCTGGTAAGGAGTATCGATGCAGATGCGGCGGAGAGTATCCATCTGTGTGATTTCCCGGAGGTGAATGAGGCCTGGATCGACAAGGAGCTGGAGGCCAATATGGATCAGGTGCTTAAGATGGTCGTTATGGGCCGTGCGTGCAGGAATACGGCGAACATCAAGAACCGTCAGCCTATTGGCCAGATGTATGTGAAGGCTGATTTTGATCTCCCGGAATTCTATCAGGAGATCGTAAGAGATGAGCTAAATGTAAAAACTATAACATTTACACAAGAAGTACGCGATTTTACAACCTATTCTTTTAAACCTCAACTAAAGACAGTTGGGCCGAAATATGGTAAAATGTTAAACGGCATCAGGGCAGCGCTGGGGACGATCGACGGCAATAAAGCCATGGATGAATTGAACGCTGCGGATGCTTTGAAATTAGATATTGACGGACAGGAGGTTGCGCTTCTGAGGGAAGACCTGCTGATCGAGAGCGCCCAGATGGAGGGATATGTATCTGAGAACGACAACGGCATCACCGTCGTACTGGATACGAACCTGACGGAAGAGCTTCTTGAGGAAGGGTTTGTGAGGGAGATCATCAGCAAGGTGCAGACGATGCGTAAGGAAGCAGGCTTCGAGGTGATGGATAAGATCGAGATCACTTACGAGGGAACCGAGAAGGCCGAGACAATATTTGCTGCAAATACAGATACTATTGGGGATGAAACGCTTGCGCTTAAGGTTACTAAGGCATCGCCCGCCGGTTATGTGAAGGAATGGAAGATCAACGGCGAGGATGTAACGCTTGGAGTAGAGAGGAAATAAAATAAGGAAGAGGTAGGTAACATGTATAATCCGAGATTTGAGAAAGAGGCATTTAAGAAGGAAGTAAAGCAGAATGTGAAGCATCTGTTCCGCAAGGAGATCGACGAGGTCTCACAGCAGGAGTTGTATCAGGCAGTTTCCTATGCCGTGAAGGAAGCGATCATTGACGATTGGATCGCGACACAGAAGCAGTATGAGAAGGATGATCCGAAGATCGTCTATTATATGTCCATGGAATTCCTGATGGGAAGGGCGCTTGGCAACAACCTGATCAATATGACTGCCTATGCAGAGGTGAAGGAAGCTCTGGAGGAGATGGGTATGAACCTGAATCTGCTGGAGGATGAGGAGCCGGATCCGGCGCTTGGAAACGGCGGACTTGGACGTCTGGCGGCCTGCTTCCTGGATTCTCTGGCATCCCTTGGATATGCGGCATACGGATGCGGTATCCGTTACCGCTACGGTATGTTCAAGCAGAAGATCAAGGACGGTTATCAGGTAGAGACGCCGGATAACTGGCTTGTGAACGGCAATCCTTTTGAACTCAGAAGACCGGAATATGCGAAAGAAGTACGTTTTGGCGGAAATATTCGTGTAGAATACGATGATGAAGGCAAGATCCGTTTTGTACAGGAGAATTATGAATCGGTTAAGGCTGTTCCGTATGATTATCCGATCGTCGGCTATAATAATCATGTTGTCAATACCTTGCGTATCTGGGATGCGGAGCCGATCGTTGACTTCCAGCTGGAGTCCTTTGACCGCGGCGATTACCATAAGGCTGTTGAGCAGCAGAATCTGGCGAAGAATATTGTAGAAGTCCTGTATCCGAATGATAATCACTATGCAGGAAAGGAACTGAGGCTGAAGCAGCAGTATTTCTTCGTATCTGCAAGCCTTCAGGCAGCAGTTGCCAAGTATAAGAGAGGCCATGACGATATTAAGAAGCTGTATGAGAAGATGACGATCCAGATGAATGATACCCATCCGACCGTAGCGGTAGCAGAGCTGATGCGTATCCTGCTTGACGAGGAAGGACTTGGATGGGAGGATGCATGGGATATCACCAAGAAGACCTGTGCTTACACGAATCATACCATCATGGCAGAGGCGCTGGAGAAGTGGCCGATCGATCTGTTCTCAAGGCTGCTTCCGAGAGTATATCAGATCATCCAGGAGATCGACCGAAGATTTATCGAGCATATTCGGAAGACTTACCCGGGAGATGAGAATAAGGTAAGGAAGATGGCGATCTTAAGAGACGGTCAGGTGAAGATGGCGCATCTTGCGATCGTGGCGGGATATTCTGTCAATGGTGTGGCAAGGCTCCATACAGAGATCCTTAAGAACCAGGAATTAAAAGAGTTCTATCAGCTTATGCCGGAGAAGTTCAACAATAAGACCAACGGTATCACACAGAGGCGTTTCCTGATGCACGGTAATCCGCTGCTTGCTGACTGGGTGACAGAGAAGCTCGGAACCAAGGACTGGATCACGGATCTGTCGCTGATGTCAGGGCTTAAGAAGTATGCAGATGACGAGACGTCTCTTAAGGAGTTCATGGACATCAAGTATAAGAACAAAGAGCGTCTGGCAGAATACATTAAGAAGCATAACGGAATCGAAGTGGATCCGAGATCTATCTTTGACGTGCAGGTGAAGAGGCTTCACGAATATAAACGCCAGCTTTTGAATATACTTCATGTAATGTATCTGTATAATCAGATCAAGGCGCATCCGGAGAAGAATTTCTTCCCAAGGACATTTATCTTCGGTGCGAAGGCGTCTGCGGGATATATCCGTGCAAAAGAGATTATCAAGCTGATCAACTCGGTTGCCGATGTGGTGAATAACGACCGCAGCATCAACGGGAAGATCAAGGTGGTATTCATCGAGGATTACCGTGTATCCAATGCGGAGTGGATCTTCGCGGCGGCGGATGTCAGCGAGCAGATCTCTACGGCTTCCAAGGAAGCGTCAGGTACAGGTAATATGAAGTTCATGCTGAACGGCGCGCCGACGCTTGGAACCATGGACGGAGCCAACGTTGAGATCGTAGAAGAGGTCGGCATCGAGAATGCATTTATCTTCGGTCTGAGCTCTGACGAGGTCATCAATTACGAGCAGCACGGAGGATATAATCCGTGGGATGTCTATAACAGCGACCAGGATGTACGCAGAGTCGTAGATCAGCTGGTAGACGGTACCTATGCAAATGGTAATTCAGAGATGTACCGCGACCTTCATAATTCATTGCTCACGAAGAAAGGCAGCGACCGTGCAGATATGTACTTCATCCTGAAGGATTTCCGTGCGTATGCAGAGGCTCAGGAGAAGGTAGAGGAAGCTTACCGCGATAAGGAGCGGTGGGCGAAGATGGCTCTTCTGAACACAGCGTGCTGCGGCAAGTTCTCTTCTGACAGAACGATCCGGGAATATATCGACGAGATCTGGAAGCTGGATTCGGTAACCATTGAGGTGAAGGCAGAAGAGGAATAATTCCATGCATAAAATAATAAACCCTTCCATACAGTGTATGGGAGGGTATTTTTATGCGGCTGAGACTGAAAAAACTAGGATGCTATCTTGTCATTATCATTTTGCTGCCTTATGTGATCACTGTGTTTTTAAATGGTCCAAGCATCACGGCGTATTCTCATGTGGACAGTACCAGTGTGAAGGTAAA
>CANDQP010000043.1 GCA_947388185.1 uncultured Dorea sp.
GTATCATAGCGGATGGCGTACCAGAAATAGAAGAGTATATGAAGGAAGTATTACCGAACCTGGAAGAGATAGAAATCTTTAAAAAGGAATTGCTGGAGATTGTGGTAGACGTAACGGAATTTCTTCCGGATGCGGGATAAAAAAGAACAAAAGTTCGATTTAACATCTATACAAATTTAGCGATCTGTGGTAAGATAAAAAAGTTCTTTCAGTGCTGTTTTGTCCATATGGAATTACTGAGGTACGCTGAGTAGAAAAAACAGCAAATTGTGAACGGCATTCGTCAAGGACCTGCTTTGCCAAAATCTGATTAAATTCCTTGACGAAAATGAAATGTTCCTTGACGAATTTGTGGCGTATAGGCGTCTTTTTTTACTATGAAATCAGAGGTGAGCATTTGTGCAAAATGAACAAAAAATCTTCAAACTTCACTCAGAATACGCCCCTACCGGCGACCAGCCCCAGGCCATAGAAGCCCTGGTCAAAGGGTTCCGGGAAGGCAATCAATTCCAGACTTTACTGGGAGTTACGGGTTCCGGCAAGACCTTCACCATGGCCAACGTGATCGCGCAGCTGAACAAGCCGACTTTGGTAATAGCGCACAATAAGACACTAGCGGCCCAGCTCTATGGTGAGTTCAAAGAGTATTTTCCGAGTAACGCGGTGGAATACTTTGTGTCCTACTACGATTACTACCAGCCCGAGGCCTACGTCCCCTCCTCCGACACCTATATCGCCAAGGATTCATCCATCAATGACGAGATTGACAAGCTCCGCCATTCCGCTACAGCGGCGTTATCGGAACGCCGTGACGTGATCATCGTAGCCAGCGTATCCTGTATCTACGGTCTTGGTTCCCCCATTGATTACCAGAACATGGTAATCTCCCTGCGACCGGGTATGATCAAAGACCGGGACGAGGTGATCAAGAAGCTCATCGAGATACAGTACGACCGCAACGAGATGGATTTTAAGCGCGGAACCTTCCGGGTGCGGGGGGATGTATTGGAGATTATCCCTGCACTTTACGAGAGCCTTGGATACCGGATTGAATTTTTCGGCGACGAGGTAGACCGGATCACAGAGATTGATATCCTGACAGGGGAGATCAAGAATGAACTGAACCATGTGGCGATCTTTCCGGCGTCTCATTATGTGGTGTCCAAGGACAGCCTGGATCGGGCGATCAAGGAGATTGAGTCCGAACTGGAAGAGCAGATTAAGTATTTTAAGGGTGAAGGAAAGCTTTTAGAGGCTCAGAGGATTTCTGAGCGGACGAATTTTGATATAGAGATGATGCGGGAGACGGGTTTTTGTTCCGGGATCGAGAATTATTCCAGACATTTGACAGGGCTTGCGCAGGGGCAGCCGCCGCACACCCTTATCGATTATTTCCCGGATGATTTTATTATGATGATCGACGAGTCGCATAAGACTGTGCCGCAGATTGGGGGAATGTACCACGGAGACCAGTCCAGGAAATCTACTTTGGTAGAATATGGATTCCGTCTTCCGTCGGCAAAGGATAACCGCCCCTTGAATTTTGAAGAATTTGAAAGTAAGATAGATCAGGTGATGTTTGTTTCTGCGACTCCGGGGCCGTATGAGGAGCAGCATGAGCTGCTGAGAGCAGAACAGGTGATCCGGCCGACCGGGCTTTTGGATCCCGAGGTGGAGGTGCGTCCGGTAGAGGGGCAGATCGACGACCTGGTTGGTGAAGTGAACAAGGAGATCAGCAAGAAGAATAAGATTCTGATCACGACGCTTACGAAGCGGATGGCGGAGGATCTTACAGATTATATGAGCGAGGTGGGTATCCGGGTGCGGTATCTGCATTCGGATATTGACACTTTGGAGCGGACGGAGATTGTCCGGGATATGCGTCTGGATGTTTTTGATGTACTTGTAGGTATCAATCTTCTGAGAGAGGGACTGGATATTCCGGAGATCACGTTGGTAGCAATTCTGGATGCGGACAAGGAGGGATTTCTGCGTTCAGAGACTTCTCTGATCCAGACGATCGGACGTGCGGCGCGTAATGCAGAGGGGCACGTGATCATGTATGCGGATACGATCACGGATTCCATGCGTCTTGCGATCGATGAGACGAAGCGGCGGCGTGAGGTGCAGATGCAATATAACGAGAAACACGGTATCACACCGCAGACGATCAAGAAGAGCGTGCGTGATCTGATTGTTGTGTCGAAGAAGGTTGCCGCGGAAGAACTTCGGATGGAGAAGGATCCGGAGTCTATGAGTGAGAAGGAGCTTGAGAAGCTGATACAGGATGTTGGCAAGCAGATGAAGAAAGCGGCAGCAGAATTGAATTTTGAGGCGGCAGCAGAATTGAGAGATAAGATGGTCGAGCTGAAGAAGTTATTGAAGCCGGATTAATATATGGATTACTGTTTGAACTTTCATCTGCAAGACGATTAAAGAACGAAGAATTACGGCAAAATATTTATATGAAGAATATACAGATTTCAGGAAGGATAAGTCATGGCTAAGACAAAGGGCAACAGACAGTTTATTAGAATAAGAGGTGCCAACGAGCACAATCTGAAGAATATAGACATTGATATTCCGAGAGACGAGTTGGTGGTCCTGACAGGGCTCAGCGGCTCAGGCAAGTCTTCTCTGGCTTTTGATACCATTTACGCGGAAGGGCAGAGAAGATATATGGAATCCCTGTCTTCTTATGCAAGGCAGTTCTTGGGGCAGATGGAGAAGCCGGATGTGGAGAGTATCGAGGGGCTATCGCCGGCGATTTCAATTGATCAGAAGTCTACAAACCGGAATCCTAGGTCTACGGTGGGGACTGTGACGGAGATCTATGATTATTTCCGTCTTCTGTATGCGCGGATCGGTATCCCTCACTGTCCGAAGTGCGGGAAGGAGATTAAGAAGCAGACGGTAGATCAGATGGTGGATCAGATCATGGAACTTCCAGAGAGAACGAAGATCCAGCTTCTGGCGCCTGTCGTGCGCGGGAGGAAGGGAACGCATGCTAAGCTTTTTGAACGCGCAAGAAAGAGCGGTTATGTCCGGGTCCGCGTAGACGGCAATCTCTATGAGTTGTCAGAGGAGATCAGTCTGGACAAGAATATCAAGCATAATATCGAGATTATTGTGGACCGGCTTATGGTGAAGGAAGGGATCGAGCAGCGGCTAACGGATTCCATTGAGACGGTTCTGGGATTGGCAGAGGGATTGCTGATCGTGGATGTCATCGGCAAAGATGCGATTAATTTCAGTCAGAGCTTCTCCTGCCCGGATTGCGGGATCAGTATAGAAGAGATCGAGCCAAGAAGTTTCTCATTCAATAATCCGTTTGGAGCCTGCCCGGAGTGTTTCGGTCTGGGATATAAGATGGAATTTGATGAAGATCTGATCATTCCGAATAAGAACCTGAGTATCAGCGATGGCGCGATCACCGTGATGGGGTGGCAGTCCTGCATGGACCGGAAGAGTTTTACCTATGCGATTCTGGATGCACTGAGCAAGGAGTACAGATTTTCACTGGATACACCCTACAAAGACTACCCCAAGAAGATCCAGGATGTACTGCTTCATGGAACCGGCGGCAAGGAGGTCAGGGTCTATTACAAGGGCCAGCGCGGAGAGGGGATTTATGATGTTGCGTTTGAGGGACTTATTCGCAATGTGGAGCGTCGTTACAAGGAGACAGCGTCCGAGACCATGAGAGCTGAATATGAGGAATTTATGCGGATCACTCCCTGCCATGAATGTAAAGGGCAGAGATTGAAGCCGGGCGCTCTCGCGGTTACAATAGGAGATAAGAATATCGCGGAGCTGACAGCGTTGTCGATCGAGCGGCTGCAGGGCTTTTTGAAGGGTCTGGAGCTGAATCAGCAGCAGATCTTGATCGGCGGTCAGATCCTGAAGGAGATCAATGCAAGGATCCAGTTTTTGATGGATGTGGGTCTTGATTATCTTACGCTGGCGCGGGCAACGGGCAGCCTGTCAGGAGGGGAAGCGCAGCGCATCCGTCTGGCTACGCAGATCGGTTCCGGGCTGGTGGGTGTTGCATATATTCTGGATGAGCCGAGTATCGGACTTCATCAGAGGGATAATGATAAGCTGCTTGGAACGCTGAAGCATCTGCGGGATCTGGGTAATTCAGTTATCGTGGTAGAGCATGATGAGGACACCATGTTAGAAGCGGATTATATCGTAGATATCGGGCCGGGAGCGGGAGAGCACGGCGGAGAAGTGGTTGCCCAGGGAAATGCAAAAGAAATTATGAAGAATAAGAAATCCGTGACCGGAGCATACCTAAGTGGGAAGGTGAAGATCCCTGTTCCAGAAGAACGCTCTGCTCCGTCAGGGTGGCTTAAGGTGATCGGGGCGAAGGAGAATAATCTTAAGAATGTGGATGTAGAATTTCCGCTTGGAGTTATGACCTGCGTGACCGGAGTGTCCGGTTCGGGGAAGAGTTCTCTTGTGAATGAGATTCTGTATAAGCGTCTGGCAAGGGAATTGAACCGGGCGAGAACGATTCCGGGTAAGCACACGTCTGTTGAGGGAATGGAACAGCTTGATAAGGTGATCAATATTGACCAGTCGCCGATCGGGCGGACGCCCAGATCCAATCCGGCTACCTACACCGGAGTTTTTGACCTGATCCGTGATCTGTTTGCGGCGACGCCGGACGCTAAGGCGAAGGGCTATAAGAAGGGAAGGTTCAGCTTCAATGTCAAAGGAGGAAGATGTGAAGCCTGCAGCGGTGACGGAATCCTTAAGATAGAGATGCATTTCTTGCCGGATGTTTATGTTCCCTGCGAGGTGTGCGGCGGCAAGCGATATAACCGGGAGACTCTGGAAGTGAAGTATAAGGGGAAGAGTATCTATGACGTTTTGAATATGACGGTGGAAGAAGCGCTGCATTTCTTTGAAAATGTACCCAGTATCCGAAGAAAGATGGAGACTCTGTATGATGTGGGGCTTTCATATATCCGTCTGGGTCAGCCGTCTACGACGCTGTCCGGCGGAGAGGCTCAGAGGATCAAGCTTGCCACGGAACTGAGCAAGAGAAGTACGGGCAGGACGATCTATATTCTGGATGAACCTACGACAGGGCTGCATTTTGCGGATGTCCACAAATTAACAGAGATTCTGCGCCGTTTGTCTTCCGATGGAAATACAGTGATCGTAATTGAACACAATCTGGATGTGATCAAGACGGCGGATTATATCATTGATATCGGACCGGAGGGAGGAGACCGGGGCGGTACGGTGATCGCGAAAGGGACGCCGGAAGAGATAGCGCAGAATCCGATATCTTACACTGGTAAGTATATTGACGCCGTATTGCGCAAATAATAGCATAACCCCTGCTTCACACAGTTTTAAGGAAAAAGGGGTTTCCATTTTCAGGAAAGTTGATTATAATGGAACGTGCACCATCAAGTCAACAAATGATAATCATATAGATAGCATAGGGAAAGGGGAAGTAAGATGTCAGTAGATATCGGAATTGACTTGGGAACTGCCAGCGTCCTGGTCTATGTGAAAGGAAAAGGCGTCATATTGAAGGAACCGTCTGTGGTTGCTTATGACAGGGATACGAACGCGATAAAAGCCATTGGTGAAGAAGCACGTTTGATGTTGGGAAGGACACCGGGGAATATTGTGGCTGTCCGCCCGCTCCGTCAGGGAGTGATCTCGGATTATACGGTGACAGAGAAGATGATCAAGTACTTTGTACAGAAGGCATTGGGGAAGCGTACGTTCAAGAAGCCGCGGATCAGTATCTGTGTTCCGAGCGGCGTGACGGAGGTGGAACGCAAGGCAGTGGAAGAGGCAACCTATGCGGCCGGAGCCAGAGAGGTGAATCTGATCGAGGAACCGGTAGCGGCGGCTATAGGCGCCGGGATTGACATCTCAAAGCCCTGTGGTAATATGATCGTGGATATAGGAGGAGGAACCGCTGATATAGCAGTGATCTCTCTGGGCGGAACCGTGGTGAATTCATCGATCAAGATCGCGGGAGATGATTTTGACGAGGCAATCGTCCGCTATATGCGCAAGAAGCATAATCTCCTGATCGGGGAGCGGACGGCAGAGGATATTAAGATCAAGATCGGAACCACGTATCCTCTGATCGAAGATGAGTCTCTGGAAGTAAGAGGGCGTAATCTTGTGACAGGCCTGCCGAAGACGGTGACGGTGACTTCTCTGGAGACGGAGGAAGCGCTGCGGGAACCGACAGGGCAGATCGTGGAGGAAGTGATCAACGTACTGGAGAGGACGCCGCCGGAGTTGTCTGCGGATATTCTGGACCGCGGAATCATGCTGACGGGAGGTGGCTCTATGCTTCGGGGATTAGAGGAACTGATAGAGGAGAAGACGGGGATCAACACCATGACTGCAGAGGATCCGATGAAGGTGGTAGCGATCGGGACCGGTCAGTTTGTGGAACTGGTAAGCGGACGAAGAGAATTCTGATGGACAGTATAAAGGGATATGTTGAACATATTGTATTCCGCAATGAAGAGAACGGTTATACAGTATTCAATCTGAAAAATGACGATGGTGAAGTGACATGCGTGGGCAAGCTTCATTTTGTCGAAGAAGGGGGCCTGATGAAGCTTACGGGGGAGTATACGACCCACAAGCTGTACGGGCTCCAGTTTCAGGTGGAGACATCTGAGGTATGTGAACCAGAGGATCTGGTATCAATAGAGAGATATCTTGGTTCAGGGGCGATCAAAGGCATCGGCGCGGCTCTTGCCGGGAAGATCGTGAAGAAGTTTAAGGAGGATACTTTCAGGATCATTGAAGAGGAGCCGGAGAGGCTGGCTGAGATCAAGGGGATCAGTGACCGTAAGGCCAGAGAGATATCCGCACAAGTGGAAGAGAAGCGGGATATGCGCCAGGCGATGCTGTATCTGCAGAAATACGGCATTTCTACGACTCTTGCGGCGAAGATCTACCAGCATTATGGTCAGAATGTATATCGGGTGATCGAAGAGAATCCTTATCAACTGGCTGATCATGTATCGGGAGTCGGGTTTAAGACTGCGGATGAGATTGCAGCCAGAGTCGGGATTCATGCCGATTCTGATTATCGTATCCGGAGCGGGATCTTCTACACTCTTCTGCAGAGTGTGAACGACGGGCATGTGTACCTGGGACAGGAGGCGCTTCTTCGAAGAGCCGGCGAGCTGTTGGGAGTTGAGATCTATGATATTGAGAAATATCTGATGGATCTCGCCATAGAGAAGAAGGTGGTCATGAAGAGGGCTTCTGATGGTATGCGGGTGTATTCATCTCACTATTATTATATGGAGATGAATGTTGCGAAGATGCTGTATGACCTGAATGTAGATTACAATACAGAAGAGGGCAGGATGAAGGACAGGCTTCTTGTGATAGAGAAGGATGCCGGTCTTTGCCTGGATGAGATGCAGAGGACTGCTGTGTTGGAAGCGTTGAAGCATGGGATCATGGTGCTGACGGGAGGACCGGGAACAGGTAAGACAACGACGATCAATGCGATGATTCATTTCTTCGAGAGTGAGGGAGCGGATTTTCGTCTGGCAGCGCCGACCGGGCGGGCCGCCAAGAGGATGACGGAAGCTACGGGGTATGAAGCGCAGACCATCCACAGGCTGTTAGAGGTCAATGGGAATCCGGAAGAAGACAGTGTCAACGGTTTCCAGAGGAATGAGGAGAATCCTCTGGAGACGGATGTGATCATTATTGACGAGGTCTCTATGGTAGACCTTCCGCTGATGTCGGCGCTGCTTCGGGCGGTTATTCCCGGAACGCGCCTGATCCTTGTAGGAGACTGCAACCAGCTTCCAAGCGTAGGACCGGGAAGCGTGCTGAAGGATATTATCAGTTCGGAATTTTGTCCTGTCGTGAAGCTTGAGAAGATCTTCCGTCAGGCGGGTGAGAGTGATATTATTGTCAATGCGCATAAGATCAACCGCGGCGAAGAAGTGGTGCTGGATAATAAGAGCAGGGATTTCTTCTTCCTGAAGAGGCAGGATGCCAATGTGGTCATCAGCGTGGTCATTACACTGATCCAGAAGAAGCTTCCGAAGTATGTGGACGCGTCGCCTTTTGACATCCAGGTCTTGACTCCCATGCGGAAAGGCCTCCTGGGAGTGGAGCGTCTGAACGGCATTCTCCAGGAATATCTGAATCCGCCGGATCGGGAGAAGAAGGAGAAGGAAGTGGGAGACCGTCTGTTCCGGGAAGGCGATAAGGTCATGCAGATCAAGAATAATTATCAGTTGGAGTGGGAGATTTCCACCAGATATGGCATGACTATCGACAAAGGAATGGGAATCTTCAATGGTGATATGGGAATCATCAGGGAGATCAATACCTATGAGGAGACGGTAACCGTAGAGTATGATGAGCAGCGCAAGGTGAAATATCCGTATGCGTTGTTAGAGGAATTGGAGCTTGCTTATGCAATCACCATACATAAATCGCAGGGGAGTGAATATCCCGCAGTAGTGATTCCGCTGCTGCAGGGACCAAGGCAGTTATATCACAGGAATCTTTTATATACGGCGGTGACAAGGGCGAGACGGTGTGTCACTTTAGTGGGGAGCGACGGAGTATTTCAGGAGATGATCCGCAATACGAATGAACAGAAGCGTAATACGAGTCTTGCCGAACGGATCCGGGAGTTAGAGTAGGAGCGGTGGTTAAGTGATAAGACGGCGGTAAGTCATCCAGAACGAATCCATTAATCAATATGAATATAAAGATCAGTATCTGGCTGTGGCCTGACACCTGTCCTTTTTGCGGCAAAGTCAGCAGTCAGGGGATCTGCCGGGAATGCAGACGGAAGTCGGAGGTCTTAAAAATCGGAGAGCCAAGATGCATGCAGTGCGGCAAGCCGCTTCGGCGTATGGAGCAGGAATATTGTTATGATTGTATGCGGGTGCATCATTGGTATGACCGGGGATGTGCCCTATGGCTTCACAGGGAACCTGTCAGCACATCTATTTATCAGTTCAAATATCACAATCAAAGAGTATACGGAGAATTTTATGCAGAGGAATTGGCCAGGGTTTATGGTCATATGATAAGGGGATGGGGGCCGGATCTTATCATGCCGGTTCCATTGCATAAGAAGCGCAGGAGAAAAAGGGGCTATAATCAGGCGGGGATCCTTGGGCGCAGGCTTGGGAGATTGCTTGGGATCCGGGTGGATGACAAGAGTCTTCTTCGAAGAGTCTATACCGATCCTCAGAAAAAGTTAGGACGTCGGGAGAGGAAGAAGAATCTAAGGAATGCATTTGCGTTGAAAGAGAGTTTCAAACCGGTGCCGGTCGTGCTTCTTGTCGATGATATTTATACGACAGGCAATACGATAGATGCTGTTTCGGAGGTTTTGAAGAAGAAAGGAGTCGAAAAAGTCTACTTTTTAACTATAAGTATTGGACAAGGGTACTGATATTTGTTATACTAAAAATGATGTTTGGATACCTATTATAACATTTCGAGGTGGTTTATGTTAGATAAGAGAAAAGTAGAGGTTATGACTCGTCTTGCTTTTTACGAACAGACGGAAGGAAAGGAAGATTTTAAGGTCAGCGAGTATTATCGCAGAGACTATTCCAGCCTGCATACGATCTGCTCTATTCTGTGGGTTACGATTGGGTATCTCTGCCTTGTTGGTATACTGGTGTTAATCTGGCTGGATGAATTGCTGAGTAATATGTCGAACACGCTGATCATGATGCTGACGGGAATGGTGGTTCTGGGATATATCTCTCTGGTCATTGTATATGCGATCATTACCAGTCATATATACAATGAGAAGCATAAGGATGCGCGGCAGAGGGTGAAGAAGTATAACCACGACCTTACACGGCTGCTTAAGATGTATGAAAAGGAGAACAAATAGATGGACAGTATATACGTACTTCGTGGACGATTAGAGGAATTATATGCCAGGAATTCAAAAGTATACGACAAGATACTTCAATTCATATTAGCGGCTGCTACATTTATGGTGATCAATCGTAATATAGGTTTCATGAAGGCGGCAGCATCCCCGGTGGTATCGCTGGGACTTGCGGTCATCTGTACCTTTCTTCCGCTGTCAGTGACCGTAGTGATGGCGACGGCGCTGGTCTTGGCCCATATGTATTCCGTATCTTTGGGGATACTTGCGATGACGGCGGTCCTTTTTCTGATCATGTATATTTTCTATCTGCGGCTTGCACCGAAGAAGGCGTTGATCGTGCTGTTAACTCCGCTTGCATTTTTCCTGAAGATTCCCTATGTGATTCCGATGATCTGCGGGCTTGTGGCGGCGCCGGGAAGTCTGGTGGCAGTGATCTGCGGGACGATCGTCTACTACATGATGGAATATGTGAAGAAGGCAGCTGCCAATGTGGAGGGCTCCGGTGTCAAGACCATGCTCTCGCAGTCGACGGACTATGTCAGCAAGGTGTTTCAGAACAAGGAGTTGTGGGTGATCATTGCCGCGTTTGTTATCTGCTTTTTTGTAGTATTTGCATTCCGGCGTGCGTCCATGGATCATGCGTGGGAGATTGCCATCGTGATAGGGACGATCGTGAATATGATCGTGATCGTTGCAGGCAATATGGCATTGGGAGTGCACACGTCTTACGGGATGCTGATCGGAGGAAGTGTCGCATGTATTGTGACAGGGCTGATACTGGAGATATTTTTCTTTTCTGTGGATTATTCAAGAAGCGAGAATCTGCAGTTTGAAGATGATGAATACTATTATTATGTGAAGGCGGTCCCGAAGCTGTCGGTTGCAAGACCGGAGAAGACTGTGAAGCGGATCAACGAGAGACAGGAGACAGAGATCATAGATACGGAGTCTGTCAGGAAGAATTCCGGCGCACGGGGGATTCGTAAGGACGGTAAGCGGCCGGTGCCAAGGAAGGGGCAGTCGGTTAAGAAGCATGATATGCGGGAAGTGGATAAGATGCTTCTGACGCAGAGTCTTAGGAAGGATCTGGATCTGAGGAACTAGTATTGATTCTGAAGTACCGGATTGAGCAGAACGATTTATATAAGCTGAGAAGGAGGTGAAGGAATGGAGCAGCAGATCAGCAGGATTGTGGACCAGTATATTCCCAACTGGTATTTTCCGGAGATTAAGATCACGGATATAGTGGAAGTCTTGATTCTTGCGGTGTTGATTTATCAAGTTATGATGTGGATCAAGAATACGAAGGCCTGGATGCTGTTAAAGGGGATGATCGTACTCGCTGTGTTCATTCTGTTAGCCGCTGTATTTAAGATGCATACCATACTGTTTATTGCCAGGAATTCCGTTACGGTCATGGCGACGATCGCGATCGTGGTATTCCAGCCAGAGCTTCGAAGGGCTTTGGAGAAGCTTGGTGAGAAGCAGTTTCTTTCTTCGATGGTACCGTTTGAAGCGAACAGGGAGAGGGCACGTTTCAGCGAAGAGACCAGAGAGAGTATGATTGATGCGGCTTACGCCATGGGTAAGGTCAAGACGGGGGCATTGATCGTTGTCGAACAGGCGATACGTCTGACCGAATATGAGAGTACAGGGATCCAGATGGATTGTCTGGTATCCAGCCAGGTTTTGATCAATATATTTGAGCACAATACTCCGCTGCATGACGGAGCCATCATTGTGCGGGGTGACAGGATCGTATCGGCGACCTGTTATTTGCCGTTGTCTGATAATATGAGAATCAGCAAATCCCTTGGCACCAGGCATCGCGCTGCGCTTGGCATGAGTGAGGTGAGCGATGCATTGATCATCGTGGTGTCGGAAGAGACGGGAGCGGTCTCTGTGGCACAGGGAGGATTCCTCTATCGGAATATCAACGAGAGGGAACTGAGAGAGAAGCTGGCAAGTATTCAGGAGCGGAGAGTAGAAGTCAATAAGCTGACAGCATTGTGGAAAGGAAGGCGTAAGAATGAGAAGAAGACTGACAGCTAATCTGGGTCTTAAGGTATTGGCCTTCTTTACCGCAGTCTTTATGTGGCTTGTAGTGGTGAATATAGATGATCCGATCGCGGAGAACTCTTATACAGGCGTTTCGGTAACTGTGATCAATGAAGAGATCGTGACGACAACTAACAGGACCTATCAGATTGTGGATAATACTCAGGTAGTGAACGTGACAGTCCGTGCGAATCGGTCTGTGCTGAACAGGATCAAGCAGGAAGATATAGTGGCTATCGCTGATATGAAGGAATTGAGTCTCGGCACGCAGATTCCGATCGACGTATCTATTCCCGGATACAGGTATGAGAAGGCTTATACTACGCCGGGCAATCTTCAGGTTAAGATTGAAGATGAGGCGAAGAATAATTTCCCGATCACGCCAACGACCATAGGTACTGTAAGAGAGGGCTATGTCCTGGGAGAGCTGAATGCGAATCCCGAGAAGGTCACGCTGCGCGGTCCGAAGTCTGTGATCGACAATATCAGCAGGGTTGTGGCGGAAGCAGATGTATCAGGGCTTTCGGCGGACGCGGATATAGAGGCAAGACTGACTCTGTATGACAGGAATAATAATGTGATCGATCAGACACTTCTGGCCAATAACCTGGGTAAGGAAGGCGTGAGTGTAGAAGTGAAGCTGTATCAGATCGAGAGTGTGCCTGTGAAGCTGGACACTTCAATGATAACGGTGGCGAAGGGTTATAAGGTCAGTTCGGTTTCTGTGGAGCCGCGGGAGGTTAGTGTCACGGGAGAGGAATCTGCTCTGGCAGAGTTGGATGAGATCGAGATACCGGCGGAAGAACTGAAGCTTGAGGGTCTGACTGAGCGAACGGAGCAGATGGTTGAGATATCACCATATCTTCCGGAAGGTATAACACTTGTGGAAGGGACTGCGGACAGTGTGATCGTAACGATTCAGATCGAACAGCCGGGAGTGCGGAATTTCGAAGTGTCAACCGGCGCCATAACAGTGAATAATCTATCGGAGAAGCTAGAGATCAGCTATGGGACGACGGTTGATTTGGAACTCCAGATCAGGGGGCCTGCGGAGACATTGGCAGTATTTTCAACTGCCAGGAAAGTAAGCATTGATTTGAAGAACTATGAGGCTCCGGGAACTTATACGGTACCGGTGGCAGTTGAACTGCCGGATGGGTGTTCTCTGGTGAATAATGTGAGTGTGAATATCATACTGGAGAAGAAGTCAGAGGATGAGCAAGAAGAATAAACGGAGGAGATTATGGTTAGACAACGAGTTACGATTATGAACCCGACTGGATTGCATCTGAGACCCGCAGGTATTTTCTGTAATACGGCCAGCAGCTTCAAGTGCAAGGTGACATTTGAATATGATGATACGATCGCCAATGCGAAGAGCGTTTTAAGCGTTCTTGGCGCCTGCATTAAGAAGGGAGACGAGATCGAGTTGATCTGCGAAGGCGAGGACGAAGAAGAAGCATTGAAGGCAATGGTTGATGCTATCGTGGATGGACTTGGCGAATAAGAATGAAGAACAAGAACAGGCGGATAAGGGATTCCTTATCCGCCTGTCTATTAGAGAGCGGTTTTTGACGTATAGAAACGATATGAAGAGGAGCGGAGAAGATGTACAAGATTATGATTGTAGAAGACGATGCGACGATTGCCCATGCCCTTGCAGCCCATCTTGAGAGGTGGGATTATGAGACAAGGTGCGTGGAGGATTTTAAGAATATACTGGGATTATTTGCCGAATTTGACCCGCAGCTGGTACTTCTGGATATTATGCTTCCGTTTTTTAATGGGTTTCATTGGTGCCAGGAGATCAGGAAGGTGTCAGAGGTACCGATCATATTCTTGTCTTCGGCCAACGACAATATGAATATCGTCATGGCAATGAACATGGGAGGGGATGAATTTATCGAGAAACCCTTTGACTTAAATGTTGTGACGGCGAAGGTGCAGGCGATCTTAAGGAGATCCTATTCCTTCCAGGGAACAATGAATGTGATGGAGTATCACGGAGCCGTCCTGAATCTGAATGACGCCACTCTGGTCAATAATGATAAGAAGCTGGACCTTACCAAGAATGAATTCCGGATCCTTCAGATGCTTCTGGAGAATGAAGGCAGGATCGTGTCCAGGGACAGTATTATCACAAGGCTCTGGGAGAGTGATGAATTCATTGACGACAATACACTGACAGTCAATATTGCAAGACTTCGTAAGAAATTGGAGCAGATAGGATTGGGGCAGATGATCCGTACCAAGAAGGGGATCGGATATATGGTAGAACGGTAAGGAGTGCGGTGAATGAAGATTGCAATTGCTTTTTTGAGAGAACGGAAGAGGGAGGCTGGGATGTATGCCGTGTTTGCGGGAGTGTTTGCGGCAGTTTCATATTTGTATGACGTCTCTATGGATGCGGTTCAGTATGCCTTTTTGCTGTCGGCGGTCTGGTTTCTGGTATTCGGCGGCCTGGATTATATGCGGTATGTAAGGCGTCACGGGGAATTACTTGAGGCAGAACGGATGCTTGAGTCGGATATTGACGGCATGCCGGAAGCGGCGACGCTGGTTGAAGAGGATTACCAGCGGATCGTCACGAAGCTGTATGAGGCGAGGAGGGAGCTTGAGTCGGCGGACCGGATCGTCAGGAAAGAGATGGTGGATTACTACAGTATGTGGGTGCATCAGATCAAGACCCCTATTGCTGCCATGCATGTACTGCTGCAGGCATTTGAGGAGGGCAGGTTTCACGAGGAAGAGCGGACGGGAGAGGACGGCGCCGGGATGAATACCGGATATCAGATGTCTGTACAGCAGTGCGGGAAGGAGATGAAGCTGGAGCTTTTTAAGATCGAGCAGTATGTGGAGATGGTTCTCACCTATCTCAGGATGGAAGGGATGTCATCGGATCTGTCTTTTGATATCTGCTCTCTGGATTCTATCATCAGGCAGGCGGTGCGCAAGTATTCGCAGATGTTTATCCTCAGGAAGATCCGGCTTGAATATACGGCGGTTGAGACAAAGGTTCTGACGGATGAGAAGTGGACGGTTTTCGTGATCGAACAGATTCTGTCCAATGCATTAAAATATACACCGAGCGGAAAGATCTCTATCTATATGGAGGAAGCCTGCCTTGTCATAGAAGATACCGGAACCGGGATCTGGCCGGAGGATCTGCCTCGGGTATTCGAGAAGGGATTCACAGGCTATAGCGGCCGTACGGATAAGAAATCGACGGGGATTGGTCTATACCTGTGCAAATCGGTGATGGATAAGCTCATGCATAAGATCTGGATCGAGTCCGAAGCCGGAAAGGGGACGAAGGTGTACCTGTCGTTTGAGAGAAAATCAATGAGGCATGAGTGACTTCGGGATTCGTCCTTTCTTACGAAAATGTAAGTTTCCAGACCGAAAATGCAATCTAAATCGATGGCAGGATGATGACACATTATTCTATAATAAGCATGTAATCAAGAAGACATCAATTTGAAAGGACGGGAAACTTATGGCATTGTTAGAAGTGAAAAATGTAAAAAAGATATATACGACCAGATTCGGCGGCAATCAGGTGGAGGCGCTTAAGGACGTGAATTTCTCAGTTGAACCAAGGGAATACGTGGCGATCATGGGGGAATCCGGATCGGGCAAGACGACTCTTTTGAATATCTTAGCGGCGCTTGATAAGCCCACCGGCGGAAAGGTCTATCTGAAGGGGAATGATCTGGGCAGCGTGAAGGAGAAGGAGATTGCGGCATTTCGCCGGCAGAATCTTGGGTTCGTGTTTCAGGACTTTAATCTTCTGGATACGTTTTCTCTTAAGGATAATATCTTCCTTCCGCTGGTACTTTCCGGGAAAAAGTATGAGGAGATGTCGAGGAGGCTTGAGCCGATTGCGCAGATGCTTGGAATCGAGGAGATCCTTGAGAAGTTCCCATATGAGGTGTCCGGGGGACAGAAGCAGAGAGCGGCGGTGGCAAGAGCACTGATCACGAAGCCGCAGCTTATTCTGGCAGATGAACCTACCGGGGCGCTTGACTCAAGGGCTGCTGACGGGCTGCTCCGGATGTTTGCGGCGATCAACGGGGAGGGACAGACGATCCTCATGGTCACTCACAGTGTGAAGGCGGCAAGCAGCGCAAACAGGGTGCTTTTTATCAAAGACGGCGAAGTATTCCATCAGTTATACCGCGGAAACCTTACCAATGAGCAGATGTATCAGAAGATCTCCGATACGCTGACGGTGCTGGCGACGGGAGGTGACAGGGATGAGTAGCGCTATTTATGGAAAGCTTGCATTGACGAATCTTAAGAATAACCGGAAGACTTATGTCCCATATATCCTCACGGCGATCCTGACGGTGATGATGTATTATATCATGGATGCGCTGTCAAGAAGCCGCAGTATCGTTGACCCAAGCCTGCAGTCAGTCCTGACGTGCGCGGTGGGAGTTATCATGATATTTGCAGTGATCTTCCTGTTCTACACGAACAGCTTCCTGATCAAACGGAGGAAGAAGGAGATCGGCGTCTATAATATCCTTGGCATGGGGAAGAGACATATCGCGCAGATGCTTGCGGTTGAGACTGTGGTTACAGCGGCGGCGAGCATCGGAGCCGGCCTGGTCTTCGGGATCATTTTCAGCAAATTCATGTATCTGGTGCTGCTTAAGATCCTGCACTATGATGTGAGGATGGATTTTGAGATATCAGGGGAGAGCATTCGGTATACCTTGATCTTGTTCACAGTGATCTTCCTGATGACGCTGGTGTTTAACCTGTTCCAGATTAAGGTCTCCAATCCGGTGGAGCTGCTTCACGGCGGGAATCAGGGGGAGAAGGAGCCTAAGACCAAATGGCTGCTGACTCTGGCGGGAGTTCTGTTGCTTGGCACAGGGTATTTTATCGCAGTGACGACGGATCAGCCGCTGGCTGCGATTCAGAGCTTCTTCGTGGCGGTGATCTGCGTGATCCTTGGTACCTATGCGCTCTTTATCGCAGGGAGCGTGGCGCTTCTTAAGATGCTCAGAAAGAATAAGAAGTTCTATTATCAGACGAAACATTTCAGCGCGGTATCGGGCATGATCTACCGGATGAAGCAGAATGCAGTGGGACTTGCGAATATCTGTATCTTGAGTACTATGGTGCTGGTGATGATTTCTACGACGATCTCTCTCTATGTTGGGATGGAGGATATATTGAAGACAAGATTCCCTCAGGAATTCGAGGCGAAGACGAATATCTCTTCCCCGGAGGCGGATCAGGCATTGGAGGGGATCATTGACGAAGAGCTTGTGAAGGCAGATGTCGCGGCGGGCTCTGTGACACGGTATCATAACGGGGGATTTGTGGCGCTTAAGGAAGAGGATGGATTCACCTTACAGCAGTTCGGCAATTATCAGGATGATGATGTTGTGGAGATCGATCTGATCCCCTTAGAGGATTATAATCAGATGGAAGGTGTCAGTGAAGCGCTTGCGCCGGATGAGGTATTTGCTTATGGTACCGGTGAAGGCTGGGACGGAGATTCCGTAAGGCTTGGAGACAAAACCTACCGCGTCGAGAAGGAGCTTGGGAACTTGAAGATTGCGCCTAAGGATGCAGAGGCTCTGGTAGAAGGGTATTACTTTATCGTTGCTGACGCAGAGCAGATCCAGGAGATGCTGCGGCAGGTATACGAAGACAGCGGAATGCAGGAAGACTGGGTGGAACAGATGTCTACGCTCAACTACAAGGTGACTTTTGATCTGGAAGGAGAAGAAAAAGCGGCCCTGAGTGCAATGCAGAATATCAAGGCCAGGGTCGAGGAAGAGATTCCCGCAGGATTCTGCGAGGGCAGGGAGCTTAGCAGGGAGGAATTCTATTACCTGTACGGCGGTCTGTTATTTATCGGTATCTATCTGGGGGCATTGTTCCTGATGGCGACAGTGTTGATTATGTATTATAAACAGATTTCCGAAGGTTATGATGACAGAGAGCGGTATCAGATCATGCAGAAGGTGGGAATGAGCAAGCGTGAGGTCAGAAGATCTATCAGGAGCCAGGTGTTGATCGTGTTCTTTCTTCCGCTTCTTGCAGCGGTCATCCATATCACGGTGGCGTTTGGCGTGATCACGAAGCTGCTGGCGGTACTGAACCTGGTGAATGTACCATTGTTCCTTGTCTGTACGGTGGTGACGGTGGCAGTGTTCGCAGTGTTCTACGGAGCGGTGTTCTCGCTGACGGCAAGAGAATATTACAAGATTGTGAATTAATTAACTGATATCTCCAAATGAAAAATATCCTGTACCTGCTTTGTGAAATGTGTTAATATAGAAGAATATTCTAACAATTATTCAGGAGGAAAGAAACATGACGAGAGCAGGAGAGCGGGAAGTTGTGAAGGTGGAGCATGTGAACGGCGGCGCGGGCTTTATCATGAAGGAGGGATTGCTTAACCAGGAAGAGTTAGGAGAGCATTGTAAGATGTTCAGCAAGGTAACGCTGCCGCCGAACTGTGAGTTAGGGCATCATGAGCATCATGGAGAGACGGAGACTTATTATATCCTGAGCGGAAACGGAATGTATGATGACAATGGTAAAGCCCTGCCGGCGGCAGCGGGGGATGTCTTCTTCTGCAAGGACGGCGACGGACATGGAATCAAGAACACTGGGGCTGAGGATCTGACTTTCGTAGCACTGATTTTAAAGAAGTAGGAAATAGGCATTGCCATTCACGATCAAACAATGCTATAATTCTATAAGGAAAAGTAACGAAAGAAGCAGGTGTCAGACTTGAAAAATAAAATCCAGAAATTTTCCAAAGGAGATTTTCAGTTATCACAACCTGATGTCATATTTGATGAGACGAATCTTGTGCTCATTATCGGAGAAGGGGAAGTATATCGGGGGAGTTTTACAATCAGAGCGGGCAACGGGAGAAGAATACGAGGATTGATATACTCGTCTTCTTTTCGTGTTCATTTTAAGAATCCGGGGTTTGACGGGAATCCCTCGAAGGTTGAGTTCACATACGACGGCAAGGGCCTGCGTCCCGGTCATGTGGAGGAGGGCCGTTTTATGGTGGTATGCAGCGGAGGGGAATACGAACTGTCCGTAACTGCCATCATCGAGAAGCCTTACGTTATGACCTCTTATGGCAAGGTGCAGAGTACCGATGATTTCCGCAAGCTTGCGATCAAGGATTTCTCGGAGGCCGGAAGGCTGTTTCGGGCCAGGGAATTCTACGAGATCCTGAAATACGAGAATGAGCGTATCTTCTATCTGTATGACAATATGAGAAAATGGTCTCTCGGAGACCAGTCTATGGAAGAATTTCTGGTAGGGATCAAGCAGAAGGAGTGTATCTTCCTGACTCTTCCCGGCGAAGGGATGCTGTTCGAGGATATCTCGGAGCCTACGAAGGGGACGCTTACCATCGTGAAGAATACCTGGGGCTATATGCCCATCAGGATAGAGGCGGAGGGTGAATTTATCCGCGTGCTGCGCCCGGAGATCAGCACGGATGATTTCGTGGGCAACGCCCATGAGATCGAATATGTGGTGCGGCCGGACCGTCTTCACGGAGGACGTAATTACGGTGCGCTGCGTTTTATCACGCCCTATGAGACGCTGACCTATGAGGTTGAGGTCCTGCAGAATCAGGAATATAATGAGAATCATCATGAACCGGAGCTTCTGCTCGCCCAGATATTGAAGGAATATATCGGGTATACGGCGGGGAGGATCGAACTTGGCAACTGGGTGGAGAGTGCGGTGGAGAAGATGATACAGCTTCGGAAGCTGGAGCCGCAGAGTGAGATGTACCAGTTGATGCAGGCGCATGTCTACCTTGTGGGTAATAAAGCAGAGGAAGCCAAATGGATCCTTGAGAATTATAATTATAACCGGTTTGCCATCGGCAAGGATCCGCTGACCAACTGTTACTATCTGTATCTTACGGCGCTGGTCAGGGGAAAAGGAAGCCATGCGGAGCGTGTGCTGGATGAGGTGGGCAAGACTTACATGCGTCACCAGGATTCCTGGCTTCTGCTCAGTATGCTGCTGGATCTGGATCCCAGATATAAGACTTCCTATAAGCGGATCGAGCTTTTGGAGCAGCAGTATCAGTATGAGATGCACGGCGTGTTATTCTATCTGGAAGCCTATCTGTGTTATCAGGACAGGCCGTCGCTTCTGAAGAAATTAGGCGCATTTGAGATGCAGGTCCTTAATTTTGCGTCCAAGTACCGGCTGATGACCAAGGAACTGGCGCTGTATGTGGCGAATTTCGCCAGCCAGCAGAAGCGCTACAGTGATATGATGTTCAGGATCCTGGAACGGATCTATAAGATGTATGATGAGACGATGATCCTGAATACGATCTGTACGCTGCTGATTCGGGGGAACAAGACGCAGAAGCGGTATTTTGTGTGGTACAAGAAGGCTGTGGATATGGAGCTACGGATCGCGCAGCTCTACGAATATTATATGATGACGGTGGATGAGGACAGCGCGAAGGGTCCGCTTCCCAAGGTGATCCTTCTGTATTTCATGCACGGTAATTCACTGGATTATAAGAAAGCGGCATTCTTATATGCGAATCTGGTAACCTATGAGGAACAGGCGGGGGATCTGTACCTGGGCTACAGGGAGCAGATGGTAGTATTTACCTGGGATCAGCTTCTGAAACGGCATATTACGGAATCCCTGCGGATTCTCTATAAGAGGTTCTGCCAGCCGGAGGAGATGACGGCGGAGCGTATGGAGGCCATGCGTGACATCTGTTATTCCTATACGATCTCGACTAAGGTTCCGAATATGAAATGCGTGCTGGTGATCGAGAAAGACGGCGAGATCCGTCAGAGGATCCCCTACAACGGGGAAGAAGAGACGGTGATCCATCTCTATGATAAGGAGTCCAGGGTTGTATGGGAGTCTGTGGAGGGCCGCCATTATACCGATTCCATCGTGTATGAGACGAAACGACTCTTCTATGAGCCGCGTTTTATCGAGATGTGCCGCAAGTATGCGGCGACGACCGGCGTGTGGGAGCAGGAGAATGAAAAAGAAGCGCCGACCTTAGAAGGACTTATGGAGAAGGGGATCGGCGCGTTCGACGAGAAAGAAGTATTCCGTATCTGCAGCAGGAAGATCCGTGACGATAATTATGAGGAGGATGATTTTCTCAGTTATCTGAGCTTCGAGATGTTCAAGCGGCAGCAGTATGACAAGGTAACCCTGATGTATCTTGCCAATTATTATTGCGGTCCTACGGATAATATGAAGGAGCTGTGGAAGGTACTTAAGGAGTACGGGATCCCGTCGTACAAGATCGGCGAACGTATTATCACGCAGATGCTCTTCTCTGAGAATCTGTTTAAGGAAGAGCCGATTTTCGAGGATTATTATCTGTCGGATAATGTTTATTTCCGTCTGAAACAGGCGTATCTTGCCTACACCTCCAGGGAATATGTGGTGTACGGCAGAGAACTGGAGTCAAGTGTATTCGATATAATTGCAAATGAATGCGACGAGAAGGAGGAATTGCCGGATATCTGTAAGATCGCTCTTCTGAAATATTTCTCTTCCCATGATTATACGGCGGCTCTTGAGGTGGTGCTCCATCAGGTGCTTCGGGAGATGTGCGAGAAGCAGATTGTCTTCCCCTACTATCTGAAATACAAGGAAGAATGGCTCAGGGAGCTGCAGTTGTATGATAAGCTGATGGTTTCCTATCAGGCGAAGCCGGGCAGCCGGGTCACGCTGTACTATAAGGTTAAGCACGGGACGCGGGATGAGCTGGGATACCAGAGCGAGGTTATGATGCCGGTCTATGAGAATCTGTATGTAAGGCAGTTCGTGCTGTACAGCGATGAATCGATCAATTATTATTTTATAGAGACCAGAGGGAAAGAGGATATCATCACGGAGAAAGAGATCTTGAAGAATGAGAGGGAGATCGCGGATTCGGGTAAGTTCGGAAGACTCAACAGTATGACGGATATGGCGCCGGTGACAAGACGTCAGGCGATGATGGCGTATAAGGAAGAGGAGATCATGGCCAAGCGGCTGTTCAAGGTATATTAGGGTGACATATCAGACGAGAGGAGGGGATGATAATGAAGAAGGGCAGGATTCTGGGATACGACTTGAATGAGAAGAACTGTCAGATCAGTTTTTACGACGAGACAAAGGAAGAACCCGAGACACTGGAGACTGCGGCGGACAATTATCAGATTCCTCTGATGCTTGGCTATTGCAATGAACGGTGGGTCTATGGCGTGGAGGCGAAGAAGATGGCCGCGCTGCAGGAAGGGATCACGGTGAATAATCTGTTCGAGCGGGCGGTGCGCCAGGAGAAGGTGAAGTTCGGCTCTAAGAAGCGGGATGCGGTCTGGCTGCTTGCCAAGTTCATCAAGATGACTCTTGAGGAGTTTGAAGACATTGCCTTTATCACATTCTCTGTGCCGTTTACCAATATTGATATGTCCAAGATGCTCAAGGGAATCGGGCAGCGTCTTGGAGTGCCCAAGGAGTGTGTGTGCGTCCAGGATTATAAGGAGAGCTTCTGCCAGTACATGTTCTATCAGCCCAAAGAGCTGTGGCAGTACGAGTCAGCCCTGTTCTACTGTGATGCCCAGGAGATACGGGCATATATGCTCAGGAGGCTGAATGCCATCGGTGTGAAGGAGCGGGAGTCGTTCGTGACGGTCGAGGAGGTTGCGAATGCCCGGATGAATGAGCTGGCTGCGATCTATTCGCTTCTCAACAAGGACGCGGACAAGATCAAGAGCAAGGTGAAGGCTGCGGACCACCGGTTTAAGACATTTATCCAGAGTGTATTCGAGAAGAAGGTGGTATCTTCCGTATATCTGACGGGAGAAGGGTTTGAGAAGAACTGGTATCCGGATTCTCTGAAGGTGCTGTGTAACGGGAGAAGGGCATTTATCGGCAATAATCTCTACAGCAGAGGCGCCTGCTATACGTCCATGCGGCGGTGCCTGGACTATCATGACAGCCCCATCTATCTGGATGAGACAAAGATGACGGAGCAGATCTGCCTCAGGATGCGGGTGAACGGGCAGGAAGGTTGGTATCCCATCGTGTCGTGGGGAACTCACTGGTATGAAGCGGACGGTCAGTGGGAGGTGATCCTTGAGGATACTTCGGATATTGAGATCCATGTGGAGACGCTTGCGGGAGAAGAGCTTCAGGTGGAGACGGTTTCTTTGGAAGGACTTCCGGACCGGCGGGATTATTCTCTCAGGATCCAGATCGAGGTGCTGTTCATGGATGAGAGGACCTGCATACTGTCGTTCAAGGATGTGGGATTCGGAGAATTCTTCCCGTCCACGGGATTTCAGGTGGAGAAGACCATACATTTAGGAGGAATCAATGGGCAGTTTAATTCTATGTCATAACAAGCGGGCAAGACAGCCCTATGAGATAGCCAGAATCCATATGCGGATCTATACGATCGAGGAACTGTGCTATTATATCTGCAATAATCTCTATCTGATCGACTACACGATGGTGAACAGACAGCTCTGCAACTGGATCGACAGGGAGTTGGAACTGCCGAAGCTTGCGGAGCGGCTCAGGGAGGAGCTGAGACAGAATTGTACGATGGAGCAGTTTGTGCTGACGATCCTTCGGGAGTCTACCATCTATGCCACCGGGGATATTAATAAGATCCAGGGGATTCTGGAGCATCTGCAGAACTTAAAAGACGTGGAGAGGATGAAGTATAAGGCGGACAGTCTGCAGAAAAGCGGCGAGTATGAGACGGCGATCCTGGTTTATCAGTCCATCATTAACCGGGAATGGGATAATTCCATCAGTAAGATCTTCTACGGAAGGGTCTATGCGAGCCTTGGAGCCGCCTATGGAAGCAGATTCCTGTATGAAGAGGCGGCGAAGGTATATCTGGAGGCATACCGGATCTGCGGGGATATGGAGCTTCTGAGGATCTATCTGTATTGCTGTTATAAGGCGCTGCCTCAGGACCAGTATGTGAAGATGCTGTCGGGGAATTCGGTATTTCTCAGTATGGACTCGGCTATGAAGGAGGAGATCCGCGAGATCCAGCGGGGAATTGATATGAATATACCGGACGATCAGTTTGAACAATGGAAAAAGGAATACCGCAGGATTGACAAGAGTTAAGCCGTATGCTAACATTACGGGGTGAAGGAGTCAGCATTCATGAGCAATTTAGAGAGACGTATGACAGGTGTAGGAGAGGAATGCGGTGTTTTTGGAGCCTATGATATGGACGGAGGCGATGTTGCCCCATCCGTATACTATGGGCTTTTTGCGTTACAGCACCGGGGACAGGAGAGCTGCGGGATCGCGGTGACGGATACCTTTGGTGAGAGAAAGGTGCATTCCAGAAAAGGCCTGGGACTGGTCAATGAAGTATTTGATGAAGAGAATCTTAATGAACTGAGAGGGAATCTGGGAGTCGGTCATGTACGGTATTCGACGGCGGGAGGCACCAGGGCGGAGAACGCCATGCCGCTGGTCCTGAATTATGTCAAGGGAACCCTTGCGATCGCCCACAACGGGAATATCACCAATGCGGTGGAGCTTCGGCATGAACTGGAGTACACCGGTGCGATCTTCCAGACGACCATTGATTCGGAGGTGATCGCTTATCACATTGCGAGAGAACGCCTGAATGTGAAGAAGGTGGAGGATGCGGTCAAGCGTGCCATGAAGAAGATTAAGGGCGGCTACGCGCTGGTGATCGGTTCGCCCAGGAAGATGATCGGGGTAAGAGACCCTCATGGCCTGAAGCCGCTGTGCATCGGGAGACGTGAGAATACATATTTCCTGGCGTCGGAGAGCTGCGCCGTTGCGGCGGTAGACGGAGAGTTTGTCAGAGACGTTCTTCCGGGCGAGGTCGTAAGCTTCACCAGAGACGGCATGGAATCGGATCTGTCAATGGCTGTCGATCCGGTGCGTCAGGCAAGGTGTATATTTGAGTATATTTATTTCGCGAGAACGGACAGTACCCTGGACGGGGTCAATGTCTATCATGCGAGGATCACTGCGGGAAAGGCCCTGGCAGAGTCTTTTCCGGTGGAAGCGGACCTGGTGGTCGGCGTGCCGGATTCGGGGCTGGTCGCGGCAAAGGGGTATTCCGAGCAGTCGGGGATCCCTTACGGGATGGCGTTCCACAAGAACAGCTATGTGGGGCGGACCTTCATCAAGCCCAGACAGAGCCAGCGGGAGAGCAGTGTCAAGATCAAGCTCAATGTGATCGAGGAAGTGGTGAGGGGCAAGAGGATCGTCATGGTGGATGATTCTATTGTGCGGGGAACGACCTGTGCTAATATTATCAGGATGCTGAAGAAGGCAGGAGCCGCGGAGGTTCATGTAAGGATCAGCTCGCCGCCGTTCTTATATCCATGTTATTTCGGAACAGATGTGCCTTCCAACGAGCAGCTTATCGCACATTCTCACACTCCGCAGCAGATTCGGGAGATGATCGGGGCAGATTCCCTGGGATATATGGAGATCGGGAAGCTTAAGAATATGGTGGACGGGCTTGCCTACTGCGATGCATGTTTTACGGGGCGGTATCCCATGGAAGTTCCGGGGAAGGATGTATCCCAGGCATTCGAGTAGAGCTTATAAAAATAGAAAAGGAGAATACCAATATGACCTATGATAAATACCAAAGCCCTCTTTCTGAGCGTTATGCCAGCAAGGAGATGCAGTATATTTTTTCACCGGATAAGAAATTCAAGACTTGGAGGAGGTTGTGGATCGCGCTTGCGGAGACGGAGAAGGAGTTAGGGCTTCCGATCACGGACGAGCAGATCGAAGAGCTGAAAGCACACGCGGAGGATATCAATTACGAGATGGCCAGGGAGAGGGAGCGCGTTGTCCGCCACGATGTGATGTCCCATGTGTATGCCTACGGGCAGCAGTGCCCCAAGGCCAAGGGGATCATCCACCTTGGCGCGACCTCCTGTTATGTCGGAGATAATACGGATATGATCGTGATGTCTGAGGCGCTTGAGATCGTCAGGAAGAAGCTTGTGAATGTGATCGCCGAGCTTGCAGGGTTTGCTGATGAGTACAAGGGGCTGCCGACTCTGGCATTCACCCATTTTCAGCCTGCACAGCCTACGACCGTAGGGAAGCGGGCGACACTTTGGATGCAGGAATTCGCCATGGACCTTGAAGACCTGGAATATGTGAAGGGTACTTTGAAGCTCTTAGGCTCCAAAGGCACTACCGGCACACAGGCAAGCTTTCTTGAATTGTTTGAGGGCGACCAGGAGAAGATTGACCAGATTGACCCGATGATCGCGAGGAAGATGGGATTCGAGACCTGTTATCCGGTGTCCGGGCAGACTTATTCCCGGAAGGTGGATACCAGGGTGCTGAACGTATTGGCGGGGATTGCTGCCAGCGCCCACAAGTTCTCTAATGATATCCGTCTGCTCCAGCATTTGAAAGAGGTAGAGGAGCCGTTTGAGAAGACGCAGATCGGTTCTTCAGCCATGGCTTATAAGAGGAACCCGATGAGAAGCGAGAGGATCGCGTCGTTGTCCAGATATGTGATGATCGATGCGTTGAATCCGGCGGTCACGTCCGCGACTCAGTGGTTTGAGCGGACGCTGGATGATTCCGCCAACAAGCGGTTAAGCGTGCCGGAAGGATTTCTGGCCATTGACGGGATCCTGGATCTGTGTCTGAATGTGGTGGACGGGCTTGTGGTCTATCCGAAGGTGATCGAGAAGCGTCTGATGTCTGAGCTGCCGTTTATGGCGACGGAGAATATCATGATGGATGCCGTGAAGGCAGGCGGGGACCGGCAGGAGCTCCATGAGAGGATCCGGGAATTGTCCATGGAAGCAGGCAGGAACGTGAAGGAGAAAGGCCTTGACAATAATCTGCTGGAGCTGATCGCAGAGGATGCGGCGTTTAATCTCACTCTTGATGAGTTGAAGGAGACTATGGATCCGGTCAAATATGTAGGCCGTGCACCTGTTCAGGTAGAGGCATATCTTAAGAAGGTGATACGTCCGCTGCTTGAGAAGAACCAGGATGTACTTGGGATGAAGGCGCAGATTCATGTTTAAAATGTTAGAATTTGTTACAAATTTGGCAAATTGCCCAATAAAAAAAATAATAAGAAAAAGTTATCAGGAGACCAGGCGAAAAATCAAGAGATTTCGCCTGGTTTTTTTATTCATCTTGGACAAGATTCCACAAAATATATACAATATAGACAAAAAACATGAAAAGAACCACAGCATATTGAATAAAACATTTTTTAATGGTATGATAGAGGGGATGAATAGCTTCTATTCAATCTATCTATAGAAAAAGGGGGAATTTAGTGATGGAAGCGATGTTGAATAATATTTTCTCGACATTAGGCA
>CANDQP010000044.1 GCA_947388185.1 uncultured Dorea sp.
TTGCGCTTGCCGTTCACCGTGACTGTAAGGCTCGTGCCAGGACGTCCCAGGATATCCTGGAAATTATATCCGTTCATCATCAGAAGATTCAACGCTGTAAAGCTTCCGCTTCGAAAAAGCTTCGCCGCCCTCCCGTTCAGGGTCACGCGGAAACTGTCGTTAATAAGGTTCAGCCCGGAAGAAATCGTAATCCCAAGAGGGGTCGTATATTCCGGATTATTCAAGTCATACTCATCTGAGAAAGCGCTGATCTTGAAATTATTGCCCGCAATCGCCACGCGGTTCGCATCCATCTGCAGAGCCGCCGTGATCCCTTCCTTAAGTCCCGCAAGCTTGCTTCCGCCTCCCGCAAGGAACAACGCAGACGGAGCGCCGCCGTTCACCTCCAGGACCTTCTGAGCGATCTCCTTGCTCAGAAGCTCGGACGTACTCTGGATACACTGCAGAACCTCTTCCTTAGAAGCCTTCCGCTCGAATCCCAGGATATCGGTAAATGTAACCACTTCCTCCAGCTCGATCTGCGCCTTCATCTCTTCCGCCGTGCCGAAATCCACCAGATATTCCCGCATGATCGTCTCCGTCACCTCATCACCGGCAACCGTAGCCATGGTATAGCCGGTCACGCTTCCGCCGGTACACGCCGCGATATCCGACGTCCCGGCTCCGATATCCACCATGACAAGATTCAGAAGCCGCAGATTCTCAGGAATCGCCGCATTGATCGCCGCGATCGGCTCCAGCGTGATGCTGACCACTTCAAGACCGATCTTATTCATCGTGGTATAGAGACTCTCCACCACCTCGCTGGGAAGAAATGTGGCGATCAGATCCACCTTCACATTCTGTCCCCGGTGATCCTTAAGGCTTGAGATCCGGTAATCATCCAGATAATACTGACATACGGTATAGCCAACCAGATAAAAACGGCGCATATCGTCCCCGACGCTGTTCTCGGCGTCAAACGCCTCTTCCACCTTGTTGATAGCGCCGGCCTCAAGACGGCTGATGATCTCATCATCGATCACCTGCTTACTCTTAAGATCAATCTCATACTCCGCGCGCTTCGTCCTTAACGCGCGCCCCGCAGCAGCTACGCAGACCCGGTTCAGTTTGAAATGAACCTTGTCCTCCAACCGCTTCTTCACCTTCTTAGCCAGTGTTGTTACCTTCTCTATATTCTCGATCTGGCCGTCAATCATTGCCCGCTCCGTATGCTCTTCCTTATCTATGGCAATAACCCTGACCTTGCCGTCCTCAACGACTCCAACCATCCCTATAATGCTCCGTGTCCCGATATCCAGAGCAAATATTGCATTCTCCACCTGAACCTGTGCCTTCTTAATCTGTGCCTTCGCCATTCCCATCCTCCTAGTATCTTATGAGATATCCATCCTCTTTACTATTATAGTCAACTTCCATTTCAATGTAAATATTAAATTCTTCTGTTGAACCATAAAACAAAATAAAAAGTGTAAAGCCCTTAACAACGGAATAAAGACTTTACACCTTTTTCATTTCTTTACTTACCTTCTGCATTCACCGGAGTAATCACAATATTCTGCGCCGCCACACCCGTTTTCCTCGTCACAATATCCTCGATCTGCGCCCGGTTAGCGTCGCTTAAGTCTGCCGCATTGACCACAACATCCGCCGTATCCGCGGTAAGGCTTATGACCACCTCATCAAACCCCTTGGATGCAAGAAGCGTCTCCGCCGCCGCCTCTTTCTCCGCCAGATCCGTCATCGCCACCATCTGGTTGACCGCGTCCTGTTTCTGTTCCTCACTCAGGCTCTCATTGTCAATGATCTCCAGCAGAGATTCCTTGTTCTTCGCCCTGATCTGTTCTCTCGTCACCTTGGCTTCCGCAACCACTGCGCTGGTCTCACCGCTCGTCAGCACCGCCTCGCCGGGCGTTCCGTCCACGCTGCCGTCAGATCCCTCCCCGCCGTCCTGGCTCTCGATATCCTCAGACGCACTGGCAAGGTCCTCCTCCGAGATATCCAGAAGCTCCTGATTGGCAAGATCCGCGCTTGCCGTCTCCGTCTCCTTGTCGCCGCCGAAGATCTTCCCCGAATAATTCAGGTATCCCGCCGCCGCGATCATGACAGCCAATGCCGCAATAATAATCTGGTTCTTCTTCACTATTTGTTTCACTGTTCTTCCTCCTGTTTCGCCACATTAATTTGAACTCTTCTTCATTATCCTAATTTTATGCGTGTCTATCCCAAATAATACCTGAACTGCCTCAGTAATATTTTGTTTCACCACCGAATCTCCGCCGCCGCCGGCGATCACCACTACCCCCTCAATCTGCGGGCTGATCTCCTTGCTGACATAAGGCTCTCCCTGTGTATTTCCATCCGCATATACGGTCGTTTCTCTGTGGCTGTTATTCTGAGTTGACCTGGCACCGCCCTGGCTGTCCGACTCGGTAACAGCCTCCTTAGCCATATCAAGATCCTTCTCCACCACCTTCTCCGCCGAAGATTTCAAGGTGATCATGACCGTCACATCCCCCACCCCTGCCATCTGGGACAGGGCGCTTTCCAGACGCCGCTCCAGGTTGTACAGATATTCGTCCTGACTGTACGCTTCATCCGGCGTACTCCCCCGTATCCCGTTCTCTTCCCCGTTTCTGCCGCTTTTTTTGCCGGCCGGAAGAGATATGACAAGCAGCAGGATCCCTACAAGAAAAATAATCAGCAATTGATCCTTCTTTATCTTTTTCAGTGAAAAATCCTTTGGAATCCTCATACACAGCCTCCCTAATCCACTTCGATCTCTTCTATGAAGATGCGTTTCCCGCTCACCTCCTCCTGACCGACATTTCCCGATTCATGATCCGCTCCCAGAAAATCCTTCGACGCATCCTCCATCTTCTTCACCTGTTCCTGATATGTCTCATTCCCGTAGAGATTCTGCCAGATGTCTCCCATACCAAAAAGCTTAAGGACAGGAGCCGCCAACATCACCGCCAGGACAAGGCCGGTAAAAAACCGGATGTATCTCTTATAATCCGAATTGGGGATCACATGCATGATAAAGGTTACCATAATCATATAAAATGCAATATTCTGCATCCACTCATACAAATATTCGAACATATTCCCTCCTGCTTAGGAACTTATGTAACCGCAGAAACCACCGCGATGGTCAAAAGGAACAGAAGCCCGGTTGTAAATATAACTCTCAGAAGCATCCGGCATCCCTCGCCCACAGTCTCTATGCATCCTACGATCCGTTTATCAGAGACCGGCTGTATGACCGCGGCCGCCAGCTTATACACCAGCACGATACAGGCAGACTGTGCCAATGGGACGATGCATAAGGCGACACAGATGACGGCTCCCGCCATTCCGATCCCGTTTTTCACCAGGACGGCCGTACCGATCGCGACCTCCGCCATCCCCCCGATCACGTCGCCAAGTCCCGGAATCGCTTCCGCACCTCTGGTGAGCGCGCTCCTTTTTACCGAATCAATGGCAGGACTGATTAGCCCCTGTATTACATTTAACCCGATAATACAGGCGATCAGAGTCTTAAGGATCCAGGCGACCGCTATCTCGATCAGCTCGGCAAATTTGCTCAGATATTCTTCCTCAGACAAGCGGTCCAACACCTTCACCATCATATAGATGTGTATCATCGGCAGCAACAAATTCAGGATCAGAACCTCCGTAAGGAAGATCAGGAACAGCACCAGATTATAGAATGCCACCGACGTCACACTCCCCTTGGCAACGGACACCGCCACAAAATAAAGAGGGCAGAATACACCCATAAAAGAAGTCAGCGCAGATATCCCATCCGTGACCCAGTCAACCACCGCATCAAAGGAATTTAAAGCCAGCGCGATCAACAGCAGATACAACGCGTAGAAACTGATATCCGAGATCTGCTTGCTCTTAAATACCCAGGAGAAATTACTGAACACGGCTGCAATGACCGCAAGCAGCAGCATATGTATCAGATTATCCTTACTGCTCTGGAACGCATACCCAAGCTGGTCTGTCACAAGCCCGAAGAGAAGCCGGGCCGATATATCCAGATCACCGGACAGGATTCCCGTAACCGTCTCCCCAAACCTGATCCGTTCATTTGGAAATAATTCCTGAAGGGAGTCATCCACTTCTTCAAAATCAAACTGCCCGATCAATCTTTCTTCCAAGTCTCCCTGGCTGCTCCCCAAGGCTTCCTCCTCCCCTGTCCGTCCGCTGTCTGCGGCCCCTCCTTCTTCTCTTCGATCCATCTGTCCGCGATCCAGAGATTCTGACGCCGCAGCCTGCACACCTGTCAGCATTATCACTGCCGCAAACGCTGCCGCAAGCACTGCCGCAAGCTTCCCGGCCATTCCAAACCGGCCGCCGCCCATTCTCTTCCTCATGACAGAAAATCCCTGATCGTATTTAACAGTGTCAGAAGGATCGGCAGACTCAGCACCATCACCGCAAGCTTCCCGAATATCTCTATCTGGGCTGCGATGGTCTGGTAACCGGCATCCTTACAGATTCCCGAAGCGAATTCCGCTACATACGTAATACCGATCATCTTGATCAAAGTTCCGATGTAAGCCTGATCCATGCGGATGTACCTGCCGATTCCCTTCACCGCATCAATGATAATGGTCAGACGCCCCATGATACTGAAGAAAATGACCAGGCTCAGCACGACGCTGATATAGATCCCGTATTCCGTCTTCCCGCTCTTAAACTGCACCGCCAACAGCGCTCCCGCCGCCCCCATGATCCCGATTCGCAGCATATCCAAGACAATCCCTTCTTTCTATAATGAAAACAACCGTTGGATGGATTCAAACAACTCATAGATATACGGCACGATCCAGAACAGCACCAGCAAAAGGCCGGCAAGGCTCGTCAGAAATGCCTGTTCTTCTCTCCCGCTGTGCTTCAGTACCTGGCTTAACACAGACACCAGGATCCCCACCGCGGCAATCTTGAATATCAGATTCACGCTCATTTGCCTTCCTCCTCTAATACAATAATATCATAACGAATATACCGCTCATCACCCCCAGACAGCGGCAGAGCCTGATCTTCATCCTCATACCCTCCCTTAGCTCATCCATAGACTTTGAGAGCTCATCCAGATAGAGATCCAGAAGCTTCACCTGCATATCGGCATCCGCGATCCCAAGTTGATTCCCCAGATCCGCAAGGCGCGCCAGCTCATTTCCTGGAAGCCCCGCGTCCTTAAGGCATTTCCCGGTACTGTTCTCCCAGATCCCGCTAAATGCCGTACCGGTCCGTTCTTCCATCCGGCTGCACAGCTCGGACATCCACTCCCTGTACGGACTTCTCGCCTTACTGCCGATCCGGCCGAACGCCTCGCCCAGATATGACCTGGCATACAGGATCTCACTCCTTAAGAGACAGATAAGCTTCTGCAGATACTTAAGCTGCTCATACTGATTCCGAATCCGCTCTGCCGCCAGGATACCGCCGACAGATGTGGCCATGACAACAAGGATACCGCCCGCTGCTCTCAGCAGCATGCTTCCACCGCCTCCCCCCTATAGAGAAGGCTTCCCCGGCTGTCAAAAAGACTGCCTACTTGTCCCACCTGTTCCCTGTTCTTAAGCACCACATACCGTTCAAACTGCCTCTGGGCAACCATCCGGTCGAAAATCGGTTTCTTCCTCAGCTCCTCCATAGAGTCTGCGTGTGCCGTGGCAATCATCTTGCAGCCGCAGTGCATCGCATGCTCAATGGCATGTACATCTTCCGCCGTTCCGATCTCATCCACCGCCAGAACCTCCGGGCTCATGGAACGGATCAGCATACCCATCCCCTCCGCCTTGGGACACCCGTCCAGGACATCCGTCCTTATGCCAAGCTGGTTCTGCGGGATCCCCATATAACAGCCTCCGATCTCTGACCGCTCATCCACCACTCCCACTGCCATTCCGCGGATCCATTCATTTCCGTCGGAGATCTGGCGCACCAGATCCCGAAGAAGCGTCGTCTTCCCGCATCCCGGAGGCGATATGATCAGCGTGTGACAGAGCTTTCCCCTATGGGTAATATACGGAAATATCAGATCCGCACATCCCAAAACCTCATGGGACATTCTAAGGTTGATGGACGAGATGAACTTAAGATTTTTCACCTTCCCGTTTTCTATGATCGCCTGACCCGTCATTCCCACCCTGTGCCCTCCTTCAATCGTAATAAATCCCTGCTTCATTTCCTGCTCGTACGCATATAAGGAATAATTGCTGACATACTCAAGCATCTCCCTTACTTCCTCCTTCGTGACCACATAAGGCTCATCCCGCTCATTCCTTATGATCCGCTCTTTTCCCTCATATATGAGTATCAGCGGCCTCTTTGCGCGCAGCCGAAGCTCCTGCAGCCGCGAATACTGGATCCGCTCCCTTACGACTGCCGCGCGGATACCGCGGGGTAAGACATTCATGAATCTGTCGTTTTGCATCTTACTGTCACCTCTCTATCCCAATATATGTACGAGCCTGACAAATATGCCACTTTTTTCATTTCGGTACGCCGCAAATAACAAATTGGGACGCAATAAAATTGAATTTTACTGCGTCCCAATTTGTTATTTATTCTGCCACGTCCTTCATACTGAATGAAATCCGCCCCATCTTGTCTTTTCCAAGGCATACCACCTTCACCACATCTCCCAGAGTCAGCACGTCTTCCACCTGCTTGATCCGTCCCTTAGAGATCTTGGAGATATGCACCATACCTTCCTTGCCCGGCGCAAATTCAAGGAATGCACCGAATTCCTTAATGCTGACAACCTTGCCTTCCAATACCTGTCCGGCTTCAAAGTCCGTAACAATGATATAGATCATCTTCTGCGCTTCTTCCATGCTCTTCGCATCGGTACCGCAGATAGACACGGAACCATCGTCGGTAATATCGATCTTCACGCCGGTCTGGTCGATAATGGCGTTGATCGTCTTGCCGCGCTGTCCCACTACATCACCGATCTTCTGCGGATCGATCTGCATCTGGATGATCTTCGGCGCATACGGACCTACCTCCGGTCTTGGCTCTTCGATCGTCTTCGCCATCACCTCATCAAGAATATAAGTCCGCGCCTTCTTCGTCGCCGCGATCGCCTCCTCGATGATCGGTCTTGTCAGTCCATGAATCTTGATATCCATCTGGATCGCCGTGATACCCTTATGCGTTCCGGCAACCTTGAAATCCATATCCCCGAAGAAATCCTCAAGCCCCTGGATATCCGTGAGCACCAGATAATCCTCATCCGTCTCTCCTGTCACAAGTCCCGCGGAAATCCCTGCAACCGCTGCCTTGATCGGCACACCAGCCGTCATCAGTGACATAGAAGACGCACAGATACTCGCCTGAGAAGTGGAACCGTTGGACTCGAACGTCTCGGACACGGTGCGGATCGCATACGGGAATTCCGCCTCGCTTGGAAGCACCGGAATCAATGCACGCTCTGCCAGCGCACCATGACCGATCTCACGGCGTCCCGGTCCTCTGGACGGCCTCGTCTCACCCACAGAGTAGGACGGGAAATTATAATGATGCATATATCTCTTGGAGGTCTCCGCCTCGTCAAGCCCGTCCAGTCTCTGAGCCTCCGCAAGCGGCGCCAGCGTGGTAACCGTACAGATCTGCGTCTGTCCTCTGGTAAACATAGCCGAACCATGGACTCTCGGGATCAGGTCGATCTCCGCAGCCAGCGGACGGATCTCATCGATCGCCCTGCCGTCCGGACGCTTATGGTCCTTCAGGATCATCTTGCGGACCGTCTTCTTCTGGTACTGGTATACCGCTTCGCCAAGAACCGCAAGCCACTCTTCCTTCTCTGCAAATGCTTCCTCTAACTTCGCCGTGATCTCACGGATATTCTCTTCCCTTACCTGCTTCTCATCCGTGAACACTGCCTCTTCCATCGCCTCCGGCGGAACGATCTCACGGATTGCCGCGAATAATTCCTCCGGAACGGCGCAGCTCTCATACTCATGCTTCTGCCTGCCGCACTCTGCCACGATCGTATCGATAAATGCGATCACCTTCTGGTTCATCTCATGGGCCGCGAAGATCGCCTCGATCATCTTCTGCTCCGGCACCTCATTGGCGCCCGCCTCGATCATGATCACCTTCTCCTTCGTAGACGCAACTGTAAGCGCCAGATCCGACACTTCCTTCTGCGCCGCCGTCGGGTTAAATACGAATTCATCCTCAACCAGGCCCACCTGCGTGGTAGAGATCGGGCCGTCAAACGGAATATCCGAGATACTGGTCGCGATCGCTGCTCCAAGCATCGCCGTAAGTTCCGGTGAACAATCCTGATCCACGGACATGACCAGATTCTCAAGCGTCACATCATTGCGGTAATCCTTGGGGAATAACGGACGCATCGGGCGGTCGATCACACGGCAGGTAAGGATCGCGTTCTCAGACGCCTTGCCCTCTCTCTTATTGAATCCTCCGGGAATCTTCCCTACCGAATACAATCTCTCATTATACTCTACGCTAAGAGGGAAGAAATCAATCCCCTCCCTTGGCTTCTCGGACGCCGTAGCCGTACACAATACAGTCGTCTCCCCATAATGCATCAACACCGCGCCATTGGCCTGTTTCGCCACTCTGCCTACGTCTACGCAGAGCTTTCTTCCGGCTAACTCCATCTCAAAACTTTTATACATAGTCTTCTCCTTACATTCACATAACGGGCGCGGCAAATACATTTGCCGCGCCCCCCAAACTCCTATTTTCTAAGTCCTAATCTCTCGATCAGAGAACGGTATCTCTCGATATCCGTCTTCTTCAGATATGCCAGAAGCCCTCTTCTCTGTCCGACCATCTTAAGAAGACCCCTTCTTGAATGATGATCCTTCGGATTATTCTTGAAATGCTCTGTCAGATCATTGATCCTTGCTGTCAGAATTGCAATCTGTACCTCCGGTGAACCTGTATCCCCGGCTGTTCTTCCGTAATCTGCTACGATCTGCTCTTTCTGCTGCTTTGTAATCATGCTTTTATCCTCCTTAAATCTTTAGACCTCTTCCGGCCCTTATAAAATACGCCTGATATTAAGTAATGGTTGGAGCTTCCATTTACCGAACATCGGCTCTCACAGTTAACAAGTATAGCACAATACCCAACGGCTGTAAAGACTTATTTCCCTTTAATCCTCATCATCGTCATCCATCGAAGAAGTCGGCTCTAATATGGCAAACGCAATGTTGGTCGCATGGTCGCCCACACGCTCCAGACCTGAAATCGTATCCGAGAACATCATGCCCGCTTCCGGGGTACATTTATTCTTCGTCAGACGTTTTACATGGGAATTCTGCAGCTTCTTCTCCATAGCATCGATCTCGTCCTCCAACTGCAGAATCTCCTCCATATGCTTATAGTTCCGGTTCTTGAACATCTCAAGAGAATACTCCAGGATCTTCACGGATTTCGCATTCAGCTCCTGAAGCTGGCGCTTCGCCTTGTCGCTGAAAGACACCTGATGCTCCAGCCGGGATTTGGCAGAATCAGCAAAATTCTCCGCATGGTCCCCGATACGCTCGATATCATTCACCACATGGAACAAGCCTCCGATCAGCCGCTCATCCGCGATCGGCAGCACAAGCTCATTGGCGCGCACCAGATAATCCGTGATCTTGCGGTTCATATAATCAATATAGGCTTCCCTGCGGTAGACCTCCTTGATCTTCTCCTCATCCGGGTTGCACAGCACATCCATGGACACTTTCAGATTCTGCATGGCGACTCTTCCCATATGCTCGATTTCGGCAATCCCGTTCACCACGGCCGTCGTTGACGACAGGATCTTGCCGCCGCCGATAAACGGCAGCTCATATTCGTCTTCCGCAGAAACCGTGTCGTCCCCGGGAACGATCCGGTAGGTCGCCTTCACGATCCATCCCATGAACGGGAACAGCATCGCCACCTCGACCACCTTCATCAGCGTATGTACATTGGCAACAGCCCTCGCCAGATTCCCTCCTGAGATATAGAGCATCATATCCGTAAACGGTCCGATGGCAAGCAGAAGGACCACGAACATGATCGCCGACCCGATCACATTAAACAGGAAATGGATCATGGCCGCCCGCTTCGCATCCTTCTTGCCGCTTAAGCTCGCAACCAGTGCAGACACACAGGAGCCGATGTTGCACCCCAGGATCATAAACGGGCAGATCCCAAAATCCAGAAGATTCTGGGATACCATCAGAAGAATGATGCCTACCGTTGCCGAAGAGCTTTGCAGGATCGCCGTGATCGCAAAACCGGTCAGGATCGCCGCAAATGGATTGGTAAGAGACGACAGGAACTCTATGATCTTCGGCGACTCCTTCACCGCCGCCATACTGTCGCCCATGATGCTCAGTCCCATGAACAGAACACCAAATCCCAGGACCACTTCACCGATCTTCTTGACCCCCTGTTTCTTGAAAAACATTACCATCACGACGCCGATGATCACCACCAGCGGCGCGATATCCGACAGATTGAACGCGATTAGCTGCCCGGTGACCGTCGTACCAATATTAGCGCCCAGGATCACTCCTGACGCCTGCATCAGATTCATAAGGCCTGAATTAACAAAACTGACAACCATTACCGTTGTGGCATTGGAAGACTGAATGATCGCCGTGAAAATGATTCCCACCACCATTCCAATGAACCGGTTCTTGGTAAAAAACTCCAGTATACTCCGCATCTTGGCTCCGGCCGCCTTCTCAAGCCCCTCGCTCATCAGCTTCATTCCATACAGGAAGAAGCCAAGCCCGCCCAACAGCGAAAAAATCGTTGTGATACTCATTCGTATTCTCCTTTACTCCTCATTCGCGAAAAAATGCTTCCCGTACTCAACATCCCGGCCGATGCATGCCCGAAGCTCCTCCACGCTTGCAAATGTCCGCTCCGCGCGCCGGAATTGAAGCAATCTTACAGTCACTTCTTTACCATATGCCTCACCCTGATAGCCAAACAAGAAACTTTCGATCAACACTCTCTCATTCCTGCTCACCGTCGGCTTTACGCCCACATTGGAGATTCCGTGGAACCACTGCCCGTCGACCAGTATATCACTCAAGTACACTCCCCGGGGCGGCGCAAGCTTCTCCCTTGGCCATTCCACATTGAACGTCGGGAATCCAAGCGTTCTTCCAAGCTTCCTGCCGTGCTCCACCATCCCGGTAATCCCATAGTGGTATCCAAGCAGAGCAGATACCGTACGGATGTCTCCCTGACTCAGAAGCTCCTTGATATAGGTACTGCTGATGATACGGTCTCCGTATCTCTCCTTCTCGATCACAACCGGCACATATCCATACTCACCGGCATATCGGCGAAGCATCCCGATATCCCCCCGTTTGTGATGACCAAACTGAAAATCCGTCCCGACTACCACATATTTCGCATGAAACGTTCCGCATATGATATCCCTGATAAAAGCTTCTGCCTCAATCTGGCTGAAAGCCTCGGTAAAGGGACAGTTCACCAGCGTCCCGGCCTTCCCGCCCAGATATCTCTGCTTTTCCTCCGGCGTCATCAGCATCTGCGGTATCTTTCCCGTACGTTCCCACAACGGTCTCATGTCAAATGCACACACAACACCGGCAAGTTCTTCTCCGGCACTCAATTCCCGCACCTTCTCAATAAGCTTCTGATGCCCCTTATGCAGGCCGTCAAATTTACCGAAGGTCACTGCTGATTCCCTGCTGTCCGCGTAGTCTGACAGTCTGTTGATGTATTGCATAATTGTCCCTCTTCACATGTATCCTCAAACAGCTTATTGAGGCACATAAAACATCTTTATGATATGATATTCGTCTCTTTCCTCCCGCCAGCAGCTGACCGAGAGAAACTGCCCGCTCTCATCGTAGATCCTTACATTGCCCCGGCAATGATCTGCGCCGTCCATACCGGCCAACGCCTTCCCTGGCAGCGGATTGCCGTTCTTCGCCGTCTTCTCCCAGTCCTTTTGGACAGTAAGCCTGGGATAATCTTCAAACACCGCATCCACAGGAATCACCGCGTCCGTCAGGCGCCCCTCCTGCTTCCTCAGCGCGATCTCGGAGAGCGTCAGACTCGTCTCCAGAGTAAACTGCCCTGCGCGGGTGCGGGTCAGCTCCTCCATACACCCTCCGCATCCAAGCTTCCTTCCGATATCATGGCACAGAGTCCGTATATAGGTACCCTTGGAACACTGTACCCGCAGCTTCACCCTGGGAAGCTCCACGGAAATGATATCGATCCCGTAGATCTTAACGGCCCTCGCCCTGCGTTCGATCTCTATACCTTCTCTCGCAAGCTCATACAGCTTCTTTCCGTTGACCTTAAGCGCCGAATACATAGGCGGTATCTGCTCATACCCGCCGACAAAGCCTGCTGTCACCGCTCTTACGGATTCCTCGCTGATACCGGAAATATCCCGGCTCTTAAGCACCGTACCGCTGATATCCTGGGTATCGGTCACCCGGCCGAGAAGCAGCACCGTCTCATAGGTTTTATCCCTGTCGGTCAACAGATCACAGAGCTTCGTGCCTCTTCCAAGGCACACCGGCAGAACGCCTTCGGCATCCGGGTCCAACGTCCCCGTATGGCCGATCTTCCTCTGGCCTGTGATTCCTCTAAGCTTCGCCACCACATCATGAGAGGTATAGCCCTTCTCCTTGTACACGTTCAAAATGCCATGTATCATGTCGTCCACTTTTGTCCTGCCCTTCTGTAGTCTTCTATAGCTGGAGCTCTATCTGCTCTGACAGATTGTTGAGCACATCATAATAGGTGCCCCTCATGGTCAGGCCCGCAGCCTTCTTATGTCCGCCGCCGCCGAAATACTTTGCGATTCGGCTCACGTCCACCCTCTCCTTGGATCTCAGGCTTACCTTGTAGACATTCGTCTCCAGCTCATACATGAAGATCGCAACCTCCACGCCCTTCGTAGCCCTTAGCTGGCTCACGATCCCGTCCAAGTCCTTCACATCCACACCGTAGAAATCCATCGTCTTCTTCGTGATATAAGAAGCGATACAAGCCTTATCCATGAACAGGATACTCTCAAGCAGCGTCCTTCCCAGGATCTGATTCTGGGCATAGGTCTTCTCATAATATGTATCCTGAATGAGCTTAGGCGCATCCACACCCTTCTCAAGCAGCTTAGCCGCCGCCCGGAAGGTGGAAGGTGCCGCACAGGAATACTGGAAGACGCCGGTATCGTGCACGATCCCCAGATAAAGCGCAGTCGCCGTATCAAGGGAAATGCACTCTTCCTCCATCAGATCGTAAATAAGCTCTGAAGTAGAGCTGGCGTCCGGCACGATATAGCTGTCCCCGGCAAATCCTTCGTTGCTGATATGATGATCAATGCAATACGTCTGTTTCGCCCGCTCGAACAACGGAACGGAAAAGCCAAGCCGGTCCTTATCCCCGCAATCCAGGCAGATAAAAAGGTCATATTCCGTATCCTTGGGAATCTCATGGCGTATCTCTTCCGTACCCTTAAGGCATCTGTATGCCTCTGGAATCTCTTCCAGATACACATCGGCTCTCTTATCCTTATAATTATCCTTGATATACTGGTATAGTCCCATGCACGAACCCACACAGTCTCCATCCGGACGGATGTGTCCGCCAATGGCAACAGTCACAGCATCTTTCAGAATTCTATTCAGCATCTGCATCTGCATCTCCCTCTGTCATATTCCTGTTCACTTCATCAATCTTCTTCGACATATTGACTCCGTATTCGATCGACTGATCCAATATAAAACGTATCTCCGGCGTATTACGCATGTTCAGCGTATGCGCCAGCTCCCGCCGGATATAACCTTCCGCACTCTCAAGGCCCCTGATGGTATCCTCCTGCGCCTTCCCGTCTCCCAGCACGCTGATATAAGCCTTGCAGGTCTTAAGGTCCGGAGCCACCTCTGCCGCAACCACCGAAGTCCATGGCGCGACACGGGGATCCTTCATATTTCTTATGATATTGCTTAGTTCCCGCTGTACTTCCGTATTGACTCTAGTATTCTTAATACTTCTCTTTCTCATTTCTTACTCCTTCTTACTGATACCGCGGGATGAGTCACTTACCTATCTTGGTATCTCAACCATCTTATATGCCTCGACCAGGTCGCCTTCCTTGATATCGTTGAAGTTGGCGAACACAAATCCGCACTCATATCCCGCTCTTACTTCCTTCACATCATCCTTGAATCGTCTCAGTGACGCAAGCGGTCCTTCGAAGATCACGATTCCGTCTCTCGTCAGACGCACAGAACAGTCTCTCTCGAAGATACCGTCCAGTACATAAGAACCTGCAATGGTTCCCACTCCGGAAGCCTTGAAGGTCTGGCGCACTTCTGCGTGGCCTAACACCTTCTCCTCGAATACCGGATCCAGCATTCCCTTCATGGCCGCTTCCACATCCTCGATCGCATTGTAGATGACGCGGTACAGACGGATGTCTACACCCTCGCGGTCTGCCGTCTCCTTGGCCGTTGCATCCGGACGCACGTTGAATCCGATAATGATCGCATTGGACGCTGACGCAAGGCTTACGTCAGACTCGTTGATAGCGCCGACGCCGCCGTGGATGATCTTCACGACAACCTCCTCGTTCGTAAGCTTCAGAAGACTCTGCTTCATTGCTTCCACAGACCCCTGTACATCTGCCTTCACGACGATTCCAAGTTCTTTTAAGTTACCTTCCTGAATCTGGTTGAACAGATCATCCAGAGACAGTTTTGATTTTGTATCTTCAAGAAGCTTCACCTTGCTCTGAGAGATAAATGTCTCTGCAAAGTTTCTTGCTTCCTTGTCATTGGAACATCCGACAAACACCTCTCCTGCGTTCGGCACGTCGTTTAACCCAAGTATCTCCACCGGCATAGAAGGCCCTGCCTCCTTCACACGGCGTCCCTTGTCGTCCATCATCGCTCTTACCTTACCGTAGGCGGATCCCGCAGCAATGGAATCTCCTACTCTGAGCGTACCCTTCTGTACAAGAACAGTGGCAACGGAACCTCTTCCCTTGTCTAACTGAGCCTCCAGCACCAGACCTCTTGCGCGCCGGTTGGAGTTAGCCTTAAGCTCCAGCACCTCCGCCGTCAGCACGATCATCTCCATCAGGTCTTCAAGACCTTCCCCTGTCTTGGCAGATACCGGCACGAATACCGTGCTTCCGCCCCAGTCCTCAGGGATCAGCTCATACTCGGTAAGCTCCTGCTTCACGCGCTCGATGTTCGCGCTTGGCTTATCGATCTTATTGACCGCAACAACGATCTCTACTCCCGCCGCCTTCGCGTGGTTGATCGCCTCAACCGTCTGCGGCATCACGCCATCGTCCGCCGCAACCACCAGGATCGCGATGTCCGTGGAGCTTGCCCCGCGCATACGCATTGCGGTAAATGCTTCGTGGCCCGGCGTATCAAGGAATGTGATCTTCTCTCCGTTGATATCCACCACATACGCACCGATATGCTGGGTGATACCGCCCGCCTCTTTGTCGATCACGTTCGTATGGCGGATCGCATCCAGAAGAGATGTCTTACCATGGTCAACGTGGCCCATGACACAGACTACCGGCGGACGCTTCTTCATCTTGCTCTCGTCCTCTTCGTCCTCCTTAAGCAGCTCTTCTATTACGTCTACGACTTCTTCCTTCTCGCAGAGAACATCGAATTCCAGCGCGATACCTTCTGCGGTCTCATAATCGATCTCCTGGTTGACCGTCACGATCTTGCCCTGCATGAACAGCTTCTTCACAATGACGGAAGGTACGATCTTCATCTTATCAGCCAGTTCCTTGATGGTCAGGACCTCAGGGATCACGATTGACTTGATCTCTTCCTCCACCTTCTGCTGCACCTTCTGCGGCTTCTGGAGCTGCTGCTTCTGATCAGGCTTCTTCTTGCCCTTGGCAAGCCTTCCTTCTTCCTCCTCGCGGCGGTAATCCTTCTTCTTGTGGTCGTCCTTGCCCTTCCCTTTGCTGCGCTGCGGCTTCTGCGTCTCCACAGCCGGCGCCGGAATACCGGAACCGCTGCCTCTCTTATCGCCGCCCCTGCGGTCAGATCTCTCTCCGGGTTTACGCCCCTGTCCGCGGTCTCGGTTATCTCTGTCTCTGTTGTCTCTGTCCCGATTATCTCTATCGCCAAATCTGCCGCCGCGGTCCCGGTTATCTCTGTCTCCCTGGAAACGGTCCCTGCCGTCACGGTCGCGATTGTCGCGGTCCCCCTGGAAACGATCGCGGTTATCACGGTCTCCGAACCTGCCGCCGCGGTCCCGATTATCTCTGTCTCTGTTATCTCTGTCCCGGTTATCACGGTCGCCGAATCTGCCGCCGCGGTCCCGGTTGTCTCTGTCTCCGAATCTGCCGCCGCGGTCCCGGTTATCTCTGTCTCCCTGGAAACGGTCAGAACGTCCTCCCTGCGGACGGTCGGAACGCTGCCCCTGCTGGCCGGATCTGGAATCTGAACGTCTCTCTCCATTCCTGTCCGGACGGTCGGAACGCTCCTGACGTCTCTGTGACGGTCTTCTGTCGGAACCGGCCGGTCTGTCGGAAGACCGCTCTGCTCCTCTGTCCGATCCTGCACTGCCCTGCGGTCTCCCAACTGCAGACGCGGGACGCTTCATTGCTTCCGCTGCCGCCGGAGCTGCCGGACGCTTTACCGCTTCTGTCTCCGCTGCCGCCGGGCGCTTTGCCTGCTGTACTTTCTCTGCCAGGGCTGCCGGACGTGCAGGCGCCGCCTTTGCCGGACGTCCGTTATTCACCTGCATCGGTTTCCCCTGCGGCTGCCCTGCCTTGGCTCCGGGCCTTCTTCCCTGCTTCGCGCCGTTCTGTGTATTCTGCGGGCGGAACACATGCACGATATTCTTCTTCTTCGGCGCCTCCTGCTCCGGCTTCGCCGGTGCTGCCTCAGCCTTAACGAAAGACTTCCTCACCACATCGGCATCCGCCTCCTCAAGCGCGCTCATATGATTCTTAACTTCTATATTCTTCCCGTTCAGGAATTCAAGCACTTCCCTGCTCGGAACATTCAGCTCCTTGGCTAATTCGTATATCTTGATCTTTGACATATTAACTACCTCCTCTATGCAATTGTGTCATCTTCTGTATCCATATGCTTCCTGATTCCCTTTGCAAATCCCTCATCCAGTATTGCAAGGGATGCTCTGAACTCTTTCCCCATTGCATGCCCTAAGGTATCTTTATCTCTATAAAAACAGATTGGCACGTGATAATAGTCACACATATTCTTAAATTTCTTCTTCGTATTGTCAGACGCATCTCCTGCCACAATGACCAGCGCGGCGCCGCCGGATTTAACCTCACGCTCTGTACAGAACTCACCGCTTGCCGTCTTCCCGGCCTTGGTAGCCATACTGATCATTGACAACACTCTACTCTGTCCCAAGTATTCCCATCTCCTTTTCCAATGCCTCGTACACCTGTGCCGGAATGGACTGCTTGAACGACCGCTCCAGTCCCTTGTTCCTGACAGCCTTCCTCAGGCACTCTCCGGACGGACAGATATACGCCCCCCGCCCGTTCTTCTTACCGGTCGCATCCAGCGAGAACTCGCCTTCCTGCGTCCGGATCACACGGATCATCTCTTTCTTACTCTTCATTTCCTGACAGCCCACGCATCTGCGCATGGGCACCTTTCTATTCGCAGCCAAATAATCACCTAATCCTCTACTTCTTCAAATATGATCTCGTCCCCGGCATAACCGTCCTCCGGATCTTCACCGTCAGAGTACCCGTCCTCAGCATACTCGTCTTCGGCATACTCACCTTCTTCGTATCCATCCCCGGAATATTCACCTTCTTCATATCCTTCCTCGGAATATTCGTATCTGTCCTCAGAATACTCGTCTCCGGCATAGTCATCTTCCGCATACTCGCCTTCTCCGTATTCGTCCTCAGCATACGGCTCCTCGTATTCTTCCTCAAATACCCCTTCGCCAAGCTCCAGATAATTCTCCGGAAGGTCGCCTGACTCGATCGCCTGCGTCTCACTCTTGATATCGATCTTATATCCGGTAAGCCTTGCCGCAAGTCTGGCATTCTGCCCCTCCTTACCGATGGCAAGCGACAATTGGTAATCCGGCACGATAACGCCTGCCGTCTTGTCGTCCGGATCCGCCATAACGGAAATAACCTTGGCCGGGCTTAACGCATTCTCGATCAGGATTGCCGGGTTGTCGCTCCAGTTGATGATGTCGATCTTCTCTCCGCGCAGTTCATTGACGATCGCATTGACACGGGCGCCGTTCATACCGACACAGGCTCCGACCGGATCCACATCCGGGTCGTTAGACCACACCGCGATCTTCGTCCTGCTTCCCGCTTCCCTGGCGATACTCTTGATCTCAACGACACCGTCCTTCACCTCCGTCACTTCCGCCTCGAAGAGACGCTTCACCAGCTCCGGATGCGTCCTTGATACCAGGATCTTAGGTCCCTTCGTCGTATCCTTGACCTCCACCACGTACAGCTTGATCCTCTCGGTCGGCTTGAATACCTCTCCCTTGACCTGTTCATTCTCGGTCAGCATGGCGTCCGCCTTACCCAGGTTAATGCTCACATTCCTGCCCACATAACGCTGGACGATACCCGTCACAATATCCTTCTCCTTCTCAAAATACTGCTCATAGACCACCTTGCGTTCTTCCTCGCGGATCTTCTGAAGGATCAGGTTCTTCGCATTCTGCGTCGCGATACGACCAAAGGACTTCGATTCAATCGGGATCTGTACAATATCTCCAAGCTCATACTTCCCGTCGATCTCCCTTGCATCCTCAAGGCTTATCTCTTCCAGCTTATCCTCCACGTCTTCCACCACCGTCTTCTCCGCAAAAAGAGAATATTCACAAGTGGTCCGGTCCATGATCAGCCTGATATTATCAGCCTTCCCAAAATGATTCTTGCAGGCATTCAGCAAAGAATTCTCTATTGCATCCAACAGCGTCTCCTTGCTGATCTCCTTCTCCTCTTCTAATATATTCAATGCTTCTAACAATTCGGTATTCATCTTATTCTCCTCCTATCTAAAAATCAAATGCCAGGCGGATCAGTGCTATATCACTCTTATCAAACGTCAATAAAGTTCCGCCGTCAGGCTCTATGGTCACCGTCTTCTCATCATACTCCTTCAGTATCCCGGTAAATTCCTTCTGTCTGTCTATCATGCGGTACGTCCGGATCTCCACTTCCTCTCCAAGACTCCTCTTATAATCCTTCTCCTTCTTCAGAGGCCGCCCAAGTCCGGGCGAGCTTACTTCCAGAATATATGCCTCGTCGATATAATCCTTCTCGTCCAGAATATCCGAAAGCCTGCGGCTTACCGTCTCGCAGTCGTCTATATTGATCCCTCCCGGCTTATCAATATATGCCCGAAGATACCAGGTACTGCCTTCCTTCACATATTCCACGTCCACAAGTTCGAATCCCAGCTCCCCCATCATGGGAAGCAGAATCTCTTCGGTATTCTTCTCGTACATCTCTCTTTTTGTCAATATCTGATCCTCCTTATCAACAAAGAAGAGTGAACTTCCGTCCACTCTTCTGCCGATTCCCTTATGTAACTGTATGCTAGTATAGCACCATATATCTGTAAAATCAAGGGTTTTCAAAAAATTTGTTCGGATATTTCTAGCCCTGTACCTGCAGAAGCTTCGTCTTAAGCTCCATCTCGATCCGCCGCATCTCCTGCTCAGCCTCGGCGCGCTTCTGCCTTCCTTCTCTCTGGATCTGCATCACCTCATCAAGGGTCGAGATCAGCGTCTCATTGGTGTGCTTTAACGTCTCGATCTCCACAACACCCCGTTCTGCTTCCCTGGCCGTCTCGGTTACCGCCATCTTAAGTGTATCCGCATTCTTCCTCAGCAGCTCGTTGGTCATATCCGTCACTTCCCGGTGCGCGGCCGCCGCCTGCGCGGAATGCTCCACTCCAAGCGCCAATACCATCTGGCTCTTCCACAGCGGGATCGTATTGACCACCGTAGACTGGATCTTCTCCACCATCAGGGTATCGTTGCCCTGTACCAGGCGTATCTGCGGTGCCGTCTGCATCGAGATCGTCCTGGTAAGCTCCAGGTCATGGATCTTCTTCTCAAACCGGCTGCACATGGCATCTAAGTCCCTAGCCGCCTGGGCGTCTTCTGCAAGCCCTGTCCTCTGGGCCTTCTCAAGAAGCTCCGGGAGCTGGCTTCCCCTGACCTCGGCAAGCTTCTTCTTCCCCGCCATGATATACATGGATAATTCTTTGAAATACGTCAGGTTCAGCCCGTACATCTTATCCAGCACCGCAATATCCTTCAAAAGCTGTACCTGATGGGACTCCAGCACCTTGCAGATCTGATTGATGTTCGTCTCTGCCTTGGCATATCTGATCTTCATGTTCTGGATCTTCCCGGAAGTCTTCCTGAAGATTCCCAGGAAGCCCTTCTCCTCCTCTTCATCGAAGCTTTTTAACTCCTTCACCACGCCTGAGAGCAGCTCTCCAACCTCTCCCAGATCCTTCGTCCTCACATTTTCAAGGGCGGCCTCGGAAAAATCCGCCATCTTCTTCTGGGTTCCTGCCCCGTATTGCAGGATCGCATTGGAATTCATCAGGTCGATCTGTGCGGCAAATGCATCCACCGCCCGTCTCTCTTCCTCCGATAAGATACTCTCGTCAAGCATCGGGTCCTTCTTCTCTGTCTGTTCCAATACCTTGGGTTCTTCCTTCTTAAATGGTTCCAATGTCAGTTCCGGAACTGTGTTAAATTCTTCGAATTCATTCATTTTCTGTCTTGTCCTCCAATCTTCAATCCGTCATCCACAAGGCCCTCCTGGGCGAGCATAGCCTGCAGCACCGATATATCTGAGGATACATCCCACGCCGTCTCCTGGAACATGCTGTCAAGAAGCCTCTCGAACGCCACATTAAGCGTATCTAACGTCGCCTCGATCTCCCGTTTCGAAGACCGTATATTCTCACCGTCCACCGGCTGGGCGCTAAGCTCCCGGTACGCCTCCAGAAGCTTCACCGTAGTCGGCAGGTAGTAATCCATCATCTTACGGATATCATCCACAGACTCCGGATCCTGCTCCACCCGGTCGAAGATCTTGTCGACCAGCATCTCCATCCTCGAAATCTTCGCCGAGATCTCATCTCCCGGAATCGCATCATTGCAGGCATGGATCTTACGGATATAAGCGTCTCCTTCGCCGATCACCTTCTGAACCTCGACCGGCAGATCGGACCGGCCGGCCTTCTGAGTCTCTCCATCCCTGCTTTGCTCCGCTTTCTTTCCGCCTGCCTTCTTCCCGGCTCTGACCGCTTCTTTCCTGGTATCGCCTCTTAACTCTTCCAGCTCATTTTCCTTCCTGTCCGCCTCTATCTTAAGATACTGCTGATACATCCTGTCGCTTACGATCAGGCAGGTCTTCCGCTCATCCAGATGCCCCTGCAGGAACCACTTCTTCGAAAGCATATACTCCAGGTCCTTTATCACATATTTTACCTTCTTCTTAGACTTGTCCGCCAGTTCCCGGACGTTGCAGTATTCCCGCTGCCCCAGGATCTGTATATAGGTCCGGAATCTCCTTACCCTGCCGCGGATGCCGCTCCCGAATCCGTACAGCACACAACCTCCCGCAGAAAGAATCAGGAAGATCGCCATCATCATGATCTCCAGAATACCGCATCCACTAAGCAGACTTGAAAAAAGCAGTGGGATGAACAGAATCAATCCAACACCGCCTAATACTGCCCCCGCGACCGACATCAACGCTCCGCCGGTACTCACGGAAGACATTTTGCGGAAAAGCTCCGGGAGCTTCTTCTGATATGGAGGTGACTGGCGCGTCTGCGCCTGGTATGGATGCCCCTCCTGATACATGCCAAACTTCCGGTTCACCTGATTCCCCTGTACGTTCCTGATACTACTTGTAATGTTGTCAACCGCATCGTTGATCGTGTTCGTAATCGTCTGATTCAACTTACCAAAATCCTGTGAATCAATCGCATTTTGAACGGTCCTGCGGATATCTTCTCCGAATTTCTCCCAATCCCGGTTTATCATCTTGTCTTTTTGTCCTCCAATTTTGCTGTTCCTATTGTAACACATTCATATCCTGACAGCAATATCCGAATGTGACAGACGAACGGCAAAAAGTACAGGCTAAAGCCTGTACTTTTCAATCCGACCATTTACTGCACTCGCAGATTTATTCCATTTAAGTTCTTCTTACCTTAACACAAAGCCTTCTCCCCCGCAAGTGCCGCATCCTGTACAGTCTCTTCCAAATTCACCTCTTTAACCATATCACCCGCACAGACCGTATAAGTTTCCCCTTCTATGAACTCTGGAGAAGATACTGCTAACCACTGCACCATTTTTTCTGTTGTTTTCTCCACGATCACCTTGCCTTCCTTATCCTTGACGGCAATCACCGTCCCGGCCTCCACGGGCTCATCTAACTTCCAGACGATCACCGGCTGTGCAGAGTCCTCACCTGGCTTCTGAATCATCCCAGCGCTGCCAACTCCAACAAATGTACCCCCGGTAATCTTGCAGACCGATGCATAATCCAGCGTTCCGTTCCCGCCGTCCGCCGGTCCATGGACGGTTATATCCCCGCCGTTGATGAAAATATCTCCGTTGGCGTCCAATCCATCCCCGTCGGCGTTCACATACACTGTACCGCCGTTGATGGTCAATGTTGCGCCCTGATCTTCCTCTGCCATGGGATTTCCTCTGCCATGATCCGGCTTTTCTGTCTCCCTGCCATCGGCCGCCAAATCTTCAGCCGGGGCCGGCACAGCATCTTCACCCGCGGCATTCACTCCGTCATCAGATGCCAGAATCTTCACATTTCCTCCGTCAATTACCACTTCAAACCCTTCAACACCTTCATAACTCTGCTGAATATCTATATCCCCGTCTTCTATAGTCAGCGTTTGGTCTGCATGGATCCCGTCATCTCCTGTACTAATACGGAAAGCCCCATTACTTATGGTCACATTCTGATTACTGTGGATTCCGTCATCGCAGGAATCCAAGTCGAATTCCCCTCCCGCAATGGTCAGTTCCACATATGATTTTAAGGCCTTCGTACTGTCAGAAGCCATAACTCCCGTCTGCACGCCTTCCGGCGCCTGTCTTTCCGGCGGCTCCATACCTTCTCCCGGAACCTCTCTTTTGCCGCCCATCACTTCTTCCGCCTTAGCGCTTGCATTCTGGCTCCCGCCTCCTGTTGTGATCTTCATATTTCCGTCATTCACCCGCAGCAGCGTCTCCGCCTGAATCCCGTCCCCGCCTGCCGTAATCTGAAAAGAACCCTCCTCGATCAGAACATACCCCTTATCCGGTTCCTCGATGTTGGTCGCTTTCATCCCGTCATCTCCGCTGTCAATGGTAAAATTCCCGTTTCTCACGGTAATACTGTCCTTCCCGACGATTCCGTCTTCCGCCGCCTTGACCTCATAGGTACCGGTAATGAATTTCAGATCATCCTTACACTGGATCCCATGCTTATAATTCCCTGTAACACTTAATGTACCGGTTCCGTTAAATGTCAGATCATCCTTCGCAAAAATTGCAGCCCCCGGTTCATCCTCTCCTTCTTCATATATATATTCCATACCGTCTGTGACCACATTCTCCGTACCTTCCGCCAGGATAATCACCACGTTCCCGCCTTTGCTATAGATCGGCGCCGAACTGCTGCAGTTCAGTTCCACGCCATTTAACACCAGACGGACCAGTTCTTCCTTACCCGCATCAATCACAATCTGTCCGTCTTCCAGTGTTCCTGCTAAGACATACGTCCCAGCCTGAGTGATCACTGCCCGCCCCTCCGAAACATCCACGCCGGGATTATGCTCTGCACCGCCTGCTTCATTTCCCGGCTCAGAAGCCTTAACCGTAATCTTTTCTTCATTCAACTGAATCTGTACCGAAGCCTCCTCTTCCCAAGTATCATCCAACTTCTCCTCACTGTACTTCCCTTCCGTAAGATCAACGGCGGACACTTCGGCATGTTCCGAACGTTCTGACGCTGCCTCTGCATCCATCACAGCTCTTCCGTCCGCCTCCTGCTGTCCGCACCCTGTCATACCCCAAATAACCAGTACCGCTAGAAACATCTTGAGAGTCCTTCTTTTCAGACATACCACTTCTTCAAAAATATCCTGCATCTGCCTTCCTCCTATAGCTCTTCCTGTACGGTTGCCCTGCGCCCGCAGATGATCGTCAGATTGCCGTTCCTGCAGCGGATCTCATCGATCATCTCCTTCTCCTTACTTACATCCTTCAAGGTTATATGATAATCCAGCTCATACATACTTCCAAGGTTCGTAGTCTTCACCCTCTGCAGGCTGCATTTGCTGGTATATTTCTCAAAAATATCCTCAAAAATCCCCGTATAATCCAGATGCTCCGCAATCGTAATCCTAAGATCCTTTTGCTCCTGCTTCCACTCACCAAAACGCGTCTTCTCCAGCAGGAAGAATACCGCGCCGACCACAACCGTCATCGCTGCCGCGAATCCCAGGAACCCCATTCCTGTTGCAAGTCCCACCGCCATGGCAAAGAAGATCACTGCGATCTCCTTGGACGACCCCGGAACCGACCGGAACCGAACCAGACTGAATGCCCCAAGCACGGCGACACTGGTTCCGAGATTGCCATTTACCAGCATGATCACCATCTGCACTAACACCGGCAGAAGCACGATCGTCATCATAAAATTCTTACTACACACCCCCTGATATCCATAGAGGGCCGCGATCATAAGCCCCAGCACAAGAGAAACCGCCGTGCACAACAATGCCTCCTGGATCGTCAGACTGCCTTCCATATTACTCAATATACTTGTAAACATATCTACCACTCCTGTTTCTTTATATTTCCGCAGGCAACGGACCAAACGGGCTTACCGGCACCTTCGGCGGCTTTTGCGGAAGACAAAAGATCCTGTTATTTGCCTTCTGCGTGCTATGAGCCAGACAATACACCGCCCCATATTTGGAAAAAGAAGCAGGGAAAATCTCCAGCCTGGACAGCAGCTCTGCAAGCCAGACAGGATAAGCGCCCGCCGCCTTTATCTCCATAAGATACTCTTCCAGATTCAACAACCGGCATTCCCCGTCATAGGATAATTCCAGCCGGTGGCTTCGGCTTCGGATGTTCCGGTCTATTGTGATCCGCAATTCCTCATCCTCATTTCCCACGTAAGCCTCTCTGTCGTAGGCAAGATATACCTTGGGCCTGGGTTGATAGAACTCGAAAAAATATTCAATCTCATTCATGATCTGACTCTTCTGCTCCAATCGCTTCCCCGCTTCCAGATAGCTCCTCGCCTGCTTCATGGGCATCGGTGCTCTTCGCTTATAGACAATCCCCTGATACTTCTTCTTAATCTCCAGAAATACCGTACTGTCCTCCCGGATCTCACCATAACCCCTAAGCCGGAACTTCTCTTTATATCGGGGTTTGTCGAGCGACCGGCGGATCAACTCGTAATCAGATGTGTCATAATAAATATTGCGGATGGTATGTAATCCATATTCGTCCATATGAATCTTCCCCGACACCGCATCCAGAAATAATTCATACTGCTTCTGATTCATCCTATACTTCTTCTCCATTCGTTCAAATACATTCTGATTGCTCATTTCTTGCTCCTTAATGTGTCTATATCTGAGATAAAGGCATTATAGTCATGAAATGTGGGAGAATTATGGTAGAATTGTGAAAAAACAGTGAAATGAAATGTTTATAAACACAAAAAGGCATTAACGAAATACTACGCTAATGCCTTCTATCCAGATCTTTCCATTATAAAATACTATACTTCTCAAATAAATACTTCTGGTATTCACCATCCCTGGTTGAACGTTCCCAATCTTCATACTTTTTCTCATCAACTAATCGCCGGTACAATCGATTTACCTGATCAACTCCCTCGCTTCTTCCTTCCTCTCTCCCCATCTCTACCATCATCTGAGTCAACTTCATCATTCCGATCTCCTCCTTTATCCGCTCCATCTCTTCCCGCTTCAGAAACTTATCTGCCATCACATACAGCACCGCTTCCAACCTTGCAATGTCCTCCGCACTGACTCCCTTAGCCTCCTGAATAATCTCAAACGCAGCCTTCACCCGATCTGCAAGCGGCATCCTTCCTCCCATCAAAAGGCACAAGGACAGCGGCACCAGATCACTTCTTGTAAAATCCTTGCCCGCTTCTGCCTTTTCAATCAGTTTCCCAATGAGTTCATCCGCATTTTTATCTCTCATAATGATCGGAACGACCCGATATGTATTCTCCCCCTCCTGTAATTCTGTCATGGGCTTCCGTATATTTCCCGAATATAACACATAGGTGGTAATCGGCACCTTATAATGTTGGCTCATCACCGCCTCATAGCTCCGGAAACGGCGCAGACCTTTCGTCCCTTCATTCTTACTCTGGAACTCAAAATGTTTCCAGGATCCGTCGCTCATTATAAGATTAAAATCCTGTAAAAGACGCTTCAATTCTAAATGTATGATCTCCGTCGGCGCGTATCCTTTCACTTCTCCCTTGATTCCAAAATATGGGAGCAGTTCATCCGCAAAATATCCCAGCACAGTCTTAAGCGCCGCATCTTCATGTTTCTGAATGGCAGATTCTTCACATCTATTCTGATCTTTTGTTCTTGCCCGGCTCTCTATTCCGACCTTATCTTTCGTCCTGGTTCTTTTCTTCTTCCTCTTCTTCAAACATAGTTCCTCCTTATCTGTAACTTGATACAGAGAAACTATCTTAAGAAAACCTACTAAAAATTATCTGAATACATATATCATGTTCTAAATCTACTATAGCAGAAAGCAGCCCTACATACAATGATATTGAACAAATTTCTCATTTTTCCTACAGCTTCTTACATCATGGATCTCTCCCTGAACCCGGGATGGACTTCTTAGAAAATAGAATCGGCCTGACATCGGCAATCAAAGACTTTGATAGTCTCTCTGAAAATCACATATTCACCTGTAAAACACATTTTAATGGATAAAGAACATTATGTCAACGAAAATCGAATTGAATATTAGGCAGGTATTCGGTATTGAATATCCATGTCAGAATGCCCCTGATCTTTATACTCAAACTTCGCACTTTAATAAGTACCCACTCACCAGGTGCATAAGCAAAATCTATGTGCG
>CANDQP010000045.1 GCA_947388185.1 uncultured Dorea sp.
TGTCCGCGATCAATCTGCTGGATTCATGCTCCGTCTTGAGAATAGCCGGAAAAACATAATAGATCATAAAGAAGTTAATATCTGCCTGTGTGCGGGGAGCGATCTTCTTCTTCGGCCCTTTGCCGAAGGCATTCTCAACAGTTTCCCCAAATACTGCCGCGATCTCTCCTGCGGCTTTCTCCTTGTCCTCCGCCTGATCCAGATACTCCGTCATTTCTTGAAAATATTTCCCGTTCTTTTCAAGAAACTGGTTCATATTCGCTTCATATGATTTCTTCTTTAGTTTCTTCATCATATCCTTCATGTTGTCATATATAGTTTCCAGGTCTTTCAGCATATTGTTCCTCCTGCCATTCCCATGATGCCAGAAAGGAATCGAAGTAAATCCGATTCCTTTCTGTTCTCATCAGTATATTTACTTCTTCAGACAAATATTAGTCATAAAGGTTAGGCTTGATGTCGTCGTCTTCCATATTGTCTTTGTTGTACCAGTAACCATTCATCGGGATATCGGATACATCCTCGCCGTTAGCGATCTTATTCAATGTCTGGATACACTCATAACCCATCATCAGAGGAGACTGTGTTACAGAACCGATGAACTGATCGTTAAGGATCGCTTCCTTCTGCGGTGTTCCGGCATCAAAACCTACGCCGATGATACCCTTCTCCGGATCTGTTGCCAGCTTGTTAAGTGTCTGGTTAGCTGTGATAACGCCCTCAGCTGTTGTCTGGTTAGAACCAAAGATCGCGATCGTATCCTTCTTGGACATGATCTTCTGAGCTTCTGTAGATGCCAGATCTACAGTTGTCTGTGCAGGAACGCCTACTTCGATAATAACATCAGCTTCCTTCTCATCTACTGTACCCTTATCTTTTGATGCATTTACATAGAATTCATTACCTACTACCGCTACCTTCTTGTCAGCGCCTCCGCAGAGCTCGATCATCTTCTCAATAAATCCGAGTCCGCGCTGCTGGATATTAAGACCTGTTGCATCCTGGTTTACTTCACCAACTCTAACCTGAGCGCTGGAGGAAGCCGCTTTGATCTTCTCCTCGATAACCGGGAACATATTCTCTGCCGCAACCGCACCTGCTGATGCATTGTCTGTTGCTACCGTTGCATATACAGAACCTTCCGGAGCATCATCAACACCTGTATCAAAACATACTACCGGAATACCTGCTTCTGCTGCTTTTCCAAGGGAATCAATAACGGATGATGCGTCACATGCCGCTAATCCGATTCCGTCTGGTTTCTTCTGGATCGCATCGTTGATCATCGTGATCTGATCTGCGATATCTGACTCATTCGCCGGTCCGTTGGCATTCGCCTTTACTCCCAACTCATCACATGCCTGCTCAATTCCCTGAACGGCTGCCTGCCAGTATGTAGACTGGAAGCTCTTAACAAGTACCTCAAAGGTATATGAACCGCCGCCATCTGATCCGCCGTCGTCTGAACTTGTCTCAGTTTCCCCACCGTCCGAAGATGCAGATCCGCCATCCTGGTTTCCACCGCTGCAGGCTGCCATAGACAGTACCATTGCTGAACTAAGCAATACAGCTAACATTTTCTTCTTCATTTTTTGTTCCTCCTTAAAATAATTTTATATATATGAAGTCCTGACTCGAACAACATATTCTCACTTCATTGTTACTTATTTTTTCTTCTTAATAACATCTATCAAAACTGCCGCGATCAGCACGATACCGGTAAATATCTGCTGCCAGTTCGCCTGAAGTCCTATAAACGGAAGTCCTACTTTCATCAGACAGATAACAAAGACTCCAAGGAAAGCTCCTACGATAGAACCAACACCGCCGGATGCAGAAACGCCGCCCACGATCGCACCGCCGATCGCATCCAGTTCAAATCCGGCTCCTGATCCCGGATAGATCGTTGCATATGTAGCCGCATACGCAACACCGGCAAGTCCCGCGAAAAGCCCGGAGATAATATATGCCAGCATATGATAGAACTTCACATTCACACCTGCAAGCCTTGTCGCTTCCTTGTTGCTTCCGATAGCGATCGTATAACGTCCCACTCTCGTATGCTCCAGAACGAACGACATGATCCCAACCAGAACGATCATAAACACGATACCGATCGGAATAACGGTTCCGCTGTCAGAAGTAAACTTGAATACGTTACGGAACGCACCGTCTGCTGATATGGCTGACGGCCATGATACGCCGAAGCCGCCGCAAAGTGCAGGTCCTAATCCACGTGTGATCATACAAGTACAAAGTGTCGCAAGGAACGGAGGCAGATCCATCACCGCGATCAGCACACCATTGAAGACACCGACCAGAACTCCTATGCCTATGCAGGCAAGGATGCCCACTCCAACCGGGACGCCCTGATGCACGATCAGGAACCCTCCGATCAATGCATATGAGACAAGACCCGTACCGATGGAAAGGTCTACTCCTCCAGTGATCAGAGGAAATGTAACTCCCAGCGCCATAAGCGTTATATAATAAGAGATGTCCAGTACACTCACCAGCGTCGGATAAGTTCTGAAAGTAGAGCTGAGAACGCTGAACAGGATAACCATCGCAGCGATGATCCCCAATACCATGGCCTCTCGTCCTTTTAATTTACCAAAAGCCTTTTTGTTTGCCATCTTCAACCCCTCCTCTATTCAATCTCTCTTGTTGCGAGATTCATAATGTTCTCTTGCTTCGCTTCGGATATATCAATCTCACCCGTCTTCTTGCCTTCGCACATTACGACGATACGGTCGCTCATACGCAGGATCTCCGTCATCTCTGACGAGATCATAATGATTGATTTGCCCTCCGCTACCAGCTTGTTCATCAGCTTGTATATCTCATTCTTGGCGCCGACGTCGATACCTCTTGTCGGTTCGTCGAAGATCAGTATATCACTGTTGCGTGTCAGCCACTTCGCGATAACAACCTTCTGCTGGTTACCGCCTGACAAATTGACTACTAACTGTTCTACATCCGGCGTCTTCGTCGCCAGTGCTTCTACATATTTGTCCGCGATCTCTTTCTCTTTCTTCTTATCAATGAAGATTCCCTTCATAAAATCATTCACAGAAGCCATGGTCGTATTCTCGGCAACCGTCTTCTGGACAACGATACCGTATCTCTTCCTGTCCTCTGACAGATAACCGATACCGCAGTTAACCGCATCCTGCGGATTATTAATAGTCACCTTCTTACCGTTCACATAGATGTCTCCGCTCTCCTTCGGATCAGCTCCGAACAATGCACGTGCCGTCTCTGTACGGCCGGCGCCCATGAGGCCGGAGAATCCAAGTATCTCGCCCTTCCTCAGCTCGAAGCTGACATCCTGCACCATCTTGCCGGCATTCAGATGTTCAACCTTGAGGACGACCGGCGCATCCTTCGGAACGGCGCTCTCGGTCTTCGGGTCTTCGTAAATGACACGCCCCACCATCATGTTGATGATATCTTCTTTGGAACACTCTTCTGTAATAAGTGTTCCTACATAGGTACCGTCGCGCATAACCGTTACCCGGTCCGTGATCACCTTGATCTCATCCATACGGTGAGAGATATATACCATAGCAATGTCCTTCTTCTTCAGATCACGGATGATCTTGAACATCTCCTCGATCTCTGATTCCGTAAGGGCTGCGGAAGGCTCATCGAAGATAATGACCTTGGCATCAAAGGATACCGCCTTGGCGATCTCACACATCTGCTGCTTACCTACGGTCAGATTCGACATCGTCTCCGTCGGGTCAATATCTACATTCAGCCTGTCAAAAAGCTTCTTCGCTTCCTCGTTCATCTTCTTATCATCGATTCGGATCCCCTTCCTGAACTCTCTTCCGATGAACAGATTCTGTGCGACCGACAGATGCCCCAGCATATTCAGCTCCTGATGCACGATTACGATACCTGCCTCCTGAGCTTCTCTGGTATTCTTGAACTCAACTTCTTTCCCTTCATATGTAATAGTCCCGGAATCCTTCTTATAGATACCTGTCAGCACCTTCATCAAAGTTGACTTCCCTGCGCCGTTTTCCCCCATAAGCGCCAGGACTTCGCCTTTTCTCACTTCCAGATCCACATGGTCCAGTGCGTGAACACCCGGAAAGGACTTATCAATATCTTTCATTGTCAATATAATATCGCCCATATTCTCGTCTCTCCTTTCTTATACTATACCTAATTCTTTCTGCGTCTTGCGGAAACGTCTGAATAAACCGCCGCAATAACGATCAAACCGGTAATAATATACTGATACTCCTTCGTAAATCCCAAAGCAAGGATTCCCTGCTGCAGAAGAGAGATGATAAATACACCGATTACCGTACCGCTGATGGATGCAAGGCCGCCCACCATAGACGTACCGCCCATTACACATCCCGCGATGGCTTCATTGTTGTACTGATCTCCGTATCCGGGCTGTACCGTCGTATATGCCGCCACAAAATAGATGGATGCTATACCGACCAAAGTGCCGCAGATAATGTATGCCAGCATCTTCCATTTCTTAACATTCACACCAGACAGCCGGACTGCTTCTTCGTTGCTTCCAAGACAAAGTATGTAACGTCCCCACTTGGTCTTGTTCAATATAACCGCACAGATCACCGCCACTGTTCCGAATACGATCAGGCCGACCGGTATTCCGTTCATATTAACGAAATTCCTGTACCATCCGTCCGCCGCCGTTGACTGCGGCCAGCTTACTGACTGGGTCTTCGTGAATACTGCGGCGATTCCCTTCGCAATATTCATACTTGCCATAGACACGATAAACGGCGGTATCTTCCAGTACGCTACCAGATATCCGTTAAAAGCGCCGAACAGAACTCCGATCAGGATACTCATAATCAAGCTTACCGCCATGGGAACCCCGTATGTCATCAGGCTGTAACCTGATACCAGAGCGCAGCAAAACATAACCGGCCCAATCGAGAAATCAATTCCGCCCGTCGCAATAACAAACGTTACTCCCAACGAAAGGAAACCCAGGAAATATGCATAATTCAAAGTATCTGTGATACGTGAAATACCAAAGAAACTTCCTCCCGTCAAACCCCCAAATATCAAATACATCAGCAGCATTACAAAGATCAGAACAATTCTGTTAAATCCCACCTTTTTCACCAATGTATTCTGTTTGATCTTCTCCACTTTCATTCCTCCTCCGTGAACTATTCTTCGAAACTCTTCCATCTCCCCGGCACGAACATATTTTTGTTATAACGTAACGTTTCGCTCTAATTAAAATAAAAAAATTCTCAATATTCAAATATTTTTTTATTAATTCTTCATACGCTTCGCTGTCGGTTTTACGTTTCTATAGTGCACATTATACTATGTATTTGTGTCTCAGTCAACACATTTCTATACTTTTCCATTTATTTATCACGAAACGTTTCGTTTTCTTTTTTTTGTCAATTGGCCGCAAAAAAAGAGATGAACGGCAGCACCGTTTCACCTCTTGTTATCTAAGCCTGTCTGACCCTCATTATTCTATCCTGCGGATCGACTCTCCCTCCTGGATCTTCGTTCCGAACCAGATCTTCACCGGTTCTTCATCTATCTCCTTATCAATCCGCTTCAGCAGCAATTCTACAGTCTTCTCACAGATCTTCTCCATGGGCTGGGCGATCATGTACCAGCTTGGCTGGATCAGTCCGCTTAACAGCAGGGAATCAAACCCGATCAGAGAAATATCCTCGGGATAGGACAAGTCCGACTCGTTCACCGCCAGAACCCCGCCAAGCATCGTATCGTAGTTACCGATCAAGACGGCGGTCGGCCGCTCCGGGCTTGCCAGCAGCTCTTTCATCTTCTCATATCCCATCTCTGCAGAATGGCGCCCTGTCTTGATATATTCCTGCTTGATATCAAGCCCCGCCTGCCTCATCGCTTCCTCATATCCTTTGATACGCTCGACCCCTGTATATTCTACATCCGACGCGATCACCGCTATATCCTTATGGTTATTCTTGATCAGGATATCTACCGCCCGGAATGCAGCCGTCTTATTGTCGATCCCCACGCAATCAAACTCTTCATCCTGCACAGACCGGTCTACCAGAACAACCGGAATGCCCGCCTGCTTCGCCGGTTTGATGAAACCGCCGTTCAGGCTTACCGGCAGGACAATGATTCCGTCCACCTTCCGGCTCACCAGGACCCGCAGATTATTCGCTTCTACCTCTTCATCATTGCCGGAATCGCAGATCATCATCCCATATCCGAACTTCCTAAGCTCCCGTCCTATATGATGCAGCAGCTTCCCCGAAAAATAACACTCGATATCATGGACCATAACCCCTACTATCTTCGTTTTGTTCTTTACAAGCCCTCTGGCGATCTCATTCACCTCATAATGTAATTCCTTAATTGCCTTTTCGATCAGTATCTTGTTCTCCGGAAGCACATTCCCCCCATTTAAATATTTGGAGATTGTGGCCAGAGACAGACCCGTTCTGTTCTTCACGTCACGCATTGTTGCCGGCATGTAACTTCCCTCCTCTTCATTGACATCTTACATTCATATCGAAAACAGCTTAAGGATGCCTGCCGCTTCCTTTAATGATATTTTTCAAAGGTATTATACTCTAGTCCTCCCAAAACGGCAAGAGTAAATCTGCCATTCTGATGCTATTGTCATGAGCGGCCATCTGTTGTATACTGATAATACGCGCAGAGACGCGGGACTAAAACCGTCACAATCAATGGAGGTCTCATATGAAACGAATACCAATACATTCCTTTTTGCTTACTGCCCTGATACTTATTGCCGTTCTGACGGCAGGCTGCCAAAAGTCTGAGGGCACCTGTCCGTTCACAGATATCTCATGGGGCGATACCCTTGAGGACATCACTGAACTTGAAGGAGACAGCAGCGAATCTTATGATTCTATATATGACGGCACGACCTATACATTTCCCAAAGAATATATCGGACTTAAGGGCACGATCAAGTATTCCTTCGATGACAAGGATAGGCTCGTCGGTATATCCTGGATGTATGAATGCAGCGACTCCGAAGACTTAAGAGCGGTGTACGACAAGATTCACGCCAAAGCCGGCGAATCGCTCGGCGAGAGCGGTTACAAGCTCAACTCAGATAAATTCGCAGAGATGGCAAGTCCCAGCGACGTCTGGTATCTGGAGAGCGGCAACGTCATCCTCAACACCGTCGACAGCAGTGAGCTTAAGGTGCTCCAATACACTTACCTGCACCCGGATGTCTCAGAAGACAGGCCCGAAGACAGCACAGAGGGATAATGCCCGCATTATCCCTCTGTGCTGTCTCTCTATTCCGGATAGATACATGTTATCTCTTTTTCTTTGAAGAATTCCTGCCAGTCTTTCGACGGCGCTTTGTCCGTTACCACAGTCGTAATATCTGCGAAGTTCCCGATCTTCGCAAATCCCGTCTTGCCGAACTTAGAACTATCCGCAGCCAGAATCTTCTCCCGCGCATTCTGCAGCATCGTCCGCTTGTTCGCCGCATGCAGTTCATCAGAATCAAAAAAACCGTGTTCCTTGGAAACTGCTTTTGCAGAGATGATCGCTTTATCTACATAGTATGACTGCAGCATCCGGTCCGTATGGACTCCGACCAGCGCAAGGCTGCTCTCCACCAGATTCCCGCCCGTCGACAATATCCTCCAGTCCGAGACCATCGTCGACGCCTCGATAAGAATCTCGGCAGAATTCGTGATCAATGTAATATCCTTCTTATCTTTCAGCTTCTTTACAATAGATACTGCTGTCGAACTGGCGTCCAGAATGATCTGATCCCCATTTTTTATCATCCCGTTTATAAGCTCCGCTATCTTCTGCTTTTCAGCAATGTTCATCTTCTTTCGGATATTAAAAGGAAACTCTGGTTTGACATTCTCATTCATGACAGCTCCGCCATAGCTCTTTATCGCAAATCCATCCTGTTCCAGTTTTTCCAGGTCTCTGCGGATCGTCTCTTCGGATACCTCATATATCTGGCTGAGTTCGCTTACGACCACCCTTTTTTCAGCCTGGAGCTTCTCCAATATCGCATTTCTTCTTTCTATTGTAAACATATACATGTTCTCCATTTCTATAGAATGGCTTGACGAATCTGTTCATCCGGATTCGCTATCACAGATGAATCCAGATACATCCCTTCTTTCGCTGCTGCTTTTGCCGCACGCTCTATCGCAGCTTCTACCGCCGCCACCTCTCCGGTTAAGAACAGATAAGATTTACCGCACATCCCTCTCGCAAGTCTTAACTCGATCAAGTCTACGATCGCTGTCTTGGCGGCCTCATCCGCCGCCACGATCATCGATGCGGCGTCGTAGGTCTCCATTACGCCCAGCGCCGCCACCGCCTCGATCTTCGTTGCTCCATAGATCGCCGGGAATATAGCCGGATGCGGATTCCCCAATACAAAACTTCCGATCAGCTGATTCCCATACGCTGTCTTTGCGTTCTCAACGACGGCATTTACCGCACTAAGATCACCCTCTACGATCACAATATATTTTCCGGGACATACGGTCTGCGCCTCGATGATCCTGACATCAGATGTCTTCACCATCGCATCCGCCGCTGTTACACCGGCGGAAACAGTCTTATACTCTACCATTCCAATTGCTTTACTCATTCCAGTGTACGTCCTTTCTATTTCTCTATTATGATGAATCTGTCGGATACCTCTGTGACCCTGCCGCTGATAGACGCATGGATCCCGACGCTTAATCCACCGCCCGGCTCTGCAACCATCTGCCCGGCTGAAACGATATCGCCTGCCGACACAATCGGTCTTGCCGGCGCACCGATATGCTGGCTCAACAAGATTCTGACCTTCTGAACTTCCGTCCTCTCATCCTGAAGCGGCGCTTCTCTGTCATACCTTGTCAGATTCAGCCTCGCCATCAAACGTTCCATCGGGACCTTCCGGTATTCCCTCTCAGCCCCTACAGGCGCAGGCTCTACTCCCTGCGGCGGCCTGATGCCATGCGCCCTCAGTCCATTCTTATAATCTGCTATCAATGACCTGGGGGACAGGCTCTGCATACAAGAATACATCTCGCACAGACCGCAGGAGGAACAGAACATCGTGTTCAAGAACACATCCGGCTCCTGCATATCCTTGCATGTCGCCGCCCTCATGAACTTGTGAGGTTCGATCGGATGCCCCAGCCGGTTCCTCGGACACAGATCCGTACACATCGTACACTGACAGCAAGACGCCGCTGCACGCTTCAGATCAATGGATGCTTTTCTGTTCTTTTTCTGAACGATCAGATGATCTTTGGGAAGAACAAGAATCGCATTGGTCGTCTTTGTGACCGGCTGCTGTGCAGTTCCTATATTCCCCATCATAGGACCGCCTATAAAATACACCGGATCTTCTACCGTGGCTTTGCCCGCCATCGCTACCGTCTCTTCGACAGTACACCCTATGGGCACTCTGACCGTCACGGGCGATTCCACCTCTGCGACCACGGAAACCAACTTATCCACGACCGGAGTCTGTTTATTCACGGCCCGGTATACATTATAGACTGTCTCGACATTAAACACCGCCACCTGGCATTCGATCGGAAGCCTTCCGGGCGCAACCACCTTGCCCGTCACTTCATAAATCAGAACCACTTCGTCTCCTGCCGGATACACTTCGTCAAGCAGCCCTATTCTTACGCCTTCATAATCGGCTATACAAGTCTCAAGCGCCTCTATCGTCTTACGATATGCCTTCTTGATACCGATCACCATATCCTTCGCCCCAACGGTTCGGCCGATCATATAGAAGGTCTCTACAATCTCCCGCGCATACCTTTCCAACAGCTGCCTGTGCAATCTAAGCAGCGGTTCACACTCTGCACAGTTCAGGATGATTGTCTCCGCCCGCTCATCTAACTTCGCATATGTAGGGAATCCGGCGCCTCCGGCGCCGACAACCCCGTTCTGCTTAAGTATGCCGCTTAATTCTTTTATCTCCATAAATCACTGCTCCAGTCCCGTTCCGTCGTCTATAATCCCAATGATCGCCGCATCCACCGGCGCATCCGTATCTTTACAACCTTTTCTTGCTGCGCTCCCCTGAGCAACAAGGACATACTCTCCAATTCCCGCACCAATATTATCTATCGCCACCAATTGCCCGGCCCCGTCCTTCATATGCTCCACGATCTCCACGATCATGAACTTATTGCCGACCAGCTTGTCATGCTTTCTGGTGGAAACAATGCTTCCTACAACCTTGCCTGCGAGCATACTCTACCTCCCATTCCTATATGCATATGCTGTGTCATTTCAGGATCGTCACCGTCTGACCCGTTGCGATCTTAGCCGCATTCGCTTCATCCGTGTCAATGTGCATCTCCAGTGTAAAACTGTCATCCACCCTGATCTGCACATGGTTGAATACGGTGCCTCTCTCATTGTCAGCCTTTACCGAAACAGTCTGCCCGTCATAGACTCCCGCTGCTTCTGCATCCTTCGGAGACATATGGATATGCCTCTTCGCGATGATACAGCCTTCTTCCAGGTAGATCACGCCTTTGGGGCCTATCACCGCGATCGGGGCCGAGCCCTTTATATTGCCCGACTCCCTGATCGGAGCCTTAACTCCGAGCCTCACGGCATCCGTAGCCGATACCTCCACTTGCGAGCTTTTTCTTACAGGCCCCAATATCCTGACATTTTCAATCGCTCTAAGTTTGATACCTACGATAGTCACCTGTTCATTAGACGCAAACTGTCCGCCCATAAGTTCCTTTTTCTTTGTCAGCTGATATCCTTCGCCGAAAAGAGTCTCCACATGCTCCTGCGTCAGATGAATGTGCCTTGCGGATACGCCGATCGGAACGATGAACCCATTGCTTGAACTTTCTCTTTTCTCAAGTGTTTCCATTACCATTCTGGTAATTAATTCTATACTCTGATTATCCATATTTTTGTTCCTATTTCAGCATTGGAAGTATCTTCTCTACGTCCTCATGCGGTCTTGGGATCACATGGGTCGCCACCAACTCTCCAAGCCTTCCTGCACTCTGTGCTCCTGATTCAACTGCTGATTTCACCGCGCCTACGTCTCCGCGCACCATAACGCTTACCAGTCCGGAACCGATCTTCTCCGTTCCCACCAATACTACATTGGCTGCCTTTAACATCGTATCTGCCGCCTCAATTGCCGCTGTAAGTCCTCTTGTTTCAACCATTCCTAATGCTTCCTGATTTGCCATTCTCTTTTCCTCCTTTGGCTGTTGTTTTTCTGATATCTTAGCTGCCGCTGTTTTGGCTGCCGTCTTCTTCCCTTCCGTCTTCTTTCCTTCCGCCTTCTTCCCTGCTGCCATCTTCCCTGCCTCCTGCCTGCAATCGTTCGGCGCTTAACCGAACCATCTTAATGATCTCTTCATGGGGATTCGCAATAACGGCCTTTGCGGCAATCTCTTTGATCGATCTTGCCGCCGCTGTCTCCACAGCTTCCGTGACGGCGGACACCGTCCCTTGCACGACAACCGTTACAAGCCTGCCGCCCAGCTTCTTCTCCCATGTCACAAATTCCACATCTGCTGTCTTCAGCATAATGTCAATCGCAGTAATTGCAGCCGATGTACTGGGGATCTCAATGAATCCGTATGATTTTCCCATGAAACCAACCTCTCGCTATCTGTTTTGCCTGCTCCTGTTAGATCGTCGGAAGGATCTTCTCCACGTCGTTGTGCGGTCTTGGGATCACGTGAGTCGCTACCAGTTCTCCAAGCCTTCCCGCACTCTCAGAGCCTGCTTCCACTGCAGCCTTTACCGCGCCTACATCTCCGCGCACCATAACCGTTACAAGCCCGGAACCGATCTTCTCCGTCCCCACCAATGTAACTTCTGCTGATTTTGTCATTGCATCCGCCGCCTCAATTGCCGCTGTAAGTCCTCTTGTTTCAACCATTCCTAATGCCTGCTGTGCCATCTTTAATTCCTCCTGATTTTTATTTTATTATTTTATTGTTATCTTGTCTTGTCCATACCGCTGATCTTCAGCATCTTCTCCGTGTCCTCTTCGGGCCCCGGGATCACATGTGTGGTGATCACCCCGGTAATCTCATTCGCCCTTGCGACAGCAGCCTCCACCGCCGCTTCCACCGCCGTAACACTGCCCCTGAACTTCACTGCTACGATCAACGGCACCGGTAATGCGTCCGCATTCGCCGGCTTGTTCTTATCAAACGGCTCCAGACGAACGTCTGCTGCCTTACATCCGGCGTCGGCCGCCGCAAAAGCGGCTACCAGGCCGAATAATTCTACAATTCCGACTGCCTCTCTCATCTGCCTCTCTCCCGTTCACTATTGATTGATGATCGCGATCTTCAGGCCCTCCATCCTAAGGTTCGTCATATGGGCTTCATTGATCTGTTCCAACGGGAATCTGTGAGTGATCAGCTTACTGATCGGCAGCCCGATCCCTTTCGCCCTCTTTAAGAAATCAAATGTCGTGGCATAATCCCTCAATGTATATACCCAGGAGCCAACCGTGGTGATCTCCTTCGAACAAATATCAAAATGAGGATTGATCGTTGCATCTCCGCCGTTGATGAAGAAACCAAGCTCACACAGGCCGCCACCGTTCCGAATAAACTTATAGATATTCGAATGTGCCACCGGCGAACCGGTACACTGGAAGGCAAAGTCCGCCAGATGCCCGTCAAAGCAGCTCTCTACAGCGCCCGCCAGAGCCTCTATGCCCTTGTGGTCTTTGAAATTAACGGATTTTGTCGCTCCCATCTCTTTTGCAAAATCTAATCTCTTCTGTTCTCCGTCCACGGCCACGATATTCTCAATTCCCATCGTGCGCAGGATAGCGATACAGATCAGTCCGATCGGCCCGCAGCCCTGAACAACCACTCTGCTGTTGAATCTTAAGATCCCTGTTGTCTTCGCTCTCTCCACCGCATGTATCAGTACGGCGCAAGGCTCGATCAGTATTCTGGAGTCCAGATCCAGGTCGCTTACGTTAAATACAGTAGAACCGCCGCGGATCACGATATAGTCCGCGAACCATCCGTTCAGATGAACCTCGTCATCCGGGAGCAGCCCGTATACATCCGCCCCGCCTACATTCTGCTTGTTAAGGTCGAACATGGTAATATCCGGATTATCCTTGAAGATCATACATGTGACAACCTTATCGCCGATCTTTAAATCCTTGCCTGCGCTGTCCTTCTTCACGTTCTTACCCATCTTCACGATCTCGCCGGTTCCCTCATGTCCGAGAACCAGAGGAATCAGGCCGAATGGATCTCTCTTGAATTCGTGGGCGTCTGTTCCGCAGACTCCGCAGCCCTCTACCTTCACAAGCATATCATCATCGCCGATCTGCGGAATCGGAAATTCCTTGATATCATAATGTTCCAGCGCCGTCAGCATCGCCGCTTTGGACGAAGCCGGAATTCCCTTACCGGACGCCTGTGCAGAAGCTGCCGCCGGCTTCTCCAGCATTCCTTCTAATACCTGCTTGACAATGGCTTCTACATTTGCTGAATTAATATCCATACTTCTCTCCTCCAATCTAACGAATACACAAGCTCTCAGACATTACACAGCGTCTTCTCTTCGTAAATGTACTCGCACTTGTCAATCCTTCTCCGGTCCTGCTCGCAATGGTAAATGTACAGAACCCTTCGCCGCCAAATCCAAGCGCCGCGTAAGAAGGTGCATTCTTCACCAGGATCGCCGTGTCGATCGCCTTGGCATACCGGGTGATATTGTCTATGTTCTTTGAATGGATATGGGCGGAATGGCGGTTCCCGTGCTCTAACCATACAGCTTTCTCAACCGCATCCTCAAAATCCTTAGCCCTCACCACGCCTAATATCGGCATCATCAGCTCCGTCGCGATCAACGGATGCTCCATCTCTCCCTCAAACACGATACATCTGATATTATCAGGAACCATGACGCCGATCATCTTAAGCAGCGTCCTGGCATCACGCCCGACACACTTTCTGTTCAATCCCTTGGGTGTCAGCACAGTCTCCGTCAGCTTATCCTGCTCTTCCTTCGACGCAAGATAACATCCCTGTTCCGTTACCATATAGTGCATCAGTTCAGATATCACGGAATCAACCGCCACGATCTCTTTCTCCGCGATACACGGAAGATTATTGTCGAAGGTGCAGCCATTCACGATATCCTGTGCCGCCTTCCTGATATCAGCCGTCTCGTCTACCAGCGCCGGAGGATTGCCTGCCCCGGCTCCGATCCCTCTTCTTCCTGACGAGAGGACCGCCGTTACGACTCCCGGCCCCCCCGTTGCCGCGATCAGCTGAATATCCTTATGCTTCATCATGATATTACTGCTGTCTATCGTAGGCTTTTCGACCGTACATGCAATATTGTCAGGACCTCCGGCCTCCACGGACGCTTCATTCAGCATATTGACCGCATACTGCGACGTCTTGATCGCTGCCGGATGCGGATTGAATACCACCGTGTTACCTCCCGCCAGCATCCCGATCGTGTTGCATATGATCGTCTCGCTTGGGTTGGTGCAGGGAGTGATCGCCCCGATCACTCCGAACGGCCCCATCTCAATCAATGTAAGCCCCTTATCTCCGGACCATGCCGTCGTTGTGATATCTTCTGTTCCCGGTGTCTTCTCCGCAACAAGCTGATGCTTCAAGATCTTATGGGGAACATTGCCCATCCCCGTCTCTTCCACACCCATACGTGCCAGGATCTCTGCATTCTCCTTCGTCTTCCTGCGGATATTGGTAATAATCTGTTCTCTCTGATCCATCGACATCCTGTGAATATATTTCTGCGCCTTCTTCGCAGCCGCGATCGCCTCGTTCATATCCGCGAATACCCCTTTGCCCGCGGATGCGCCGGCTGCCAACTGAAGCTTCGCCATCACTTCCTTCACAACATCCTGAACCATCTGTTCATTTACTGGCACAACAGTACCTCCTTCCATATCTCCCTGCCGTAAGCCGCCAGCGAAGTGTCCTCCTCGGCAGAGCCTCCGCTCACGCCAAGCGCCCCTACGATCTTCCCGTCCGCATACAGCGGCTCGCCGCCTCCGAATATCACGATCTTTCCATCGTTGGTATACTGGATGCCGTATAGGGACTGACCCGGCTGGCAGAGCTTCGCAAGCCTGGCCGTAGACATCTTAAGGCCGGCTGCCGTGTACGTCTTATTCACTGCGATATTATAACTCGCCGTATATGCATCATCCATACAGTGCACCGCCGTGACATTGCCCGCCTGGTCGGATACCGCGATCACCACCGCAAGTCCCATCTCGGCGGCTTTCTCCTCCACTCTCTCGATCAGAGCCTTCGCACGCGCCAGCGTCATCTTATGCTTCCGGCATCTGCAGGGATGAGATTCCTCTTCACATCTTGCAGTCATCTGTCTCACAACAGCTTCGACCGCATTAGAAATCATCTGTTCATCCATAACATTACATTCCCAGCTGTTCCATGACCTTCTTCGTAATAGAAGCTACCAGTTCATTATCCGGGATGCTCCTTGTATCGCCGCCGCAATTATTGCTGCAGTGATGGCAGCTCTCCTTGCCGCTCTTCGCATTCGGGCAGAGATTCGCCGGATGCTTTCCGGGAAGCCCCATCTTCCTTCTGATCTCATACAGTTTGGCGATCTGCTCCTTATCGAATTCCTTCGGTCCGCCAAGCATCTTAGACTTGTACAGCAGCTCTGCATAGAATTCTATAGATTCCATCTTATGATATGCATTCAGAAGATCCGGTCCCCAGGACAACGCGCCGTGGTTCTCCAACAGCACCTGATCGAAATACGGCAGATACTCTTCCACTGCATCCGGGATCTCCATTGTTGACGGTGTACCGTACTTGGCGATCGGAACACAGCCAAGCGCGATCACAGCTTCTGGCATGATCGGAGCTGTCAGCGGGATTCCGGCAATCGCAAATGATGTTGCATAGCTTGGATGTGCATGGACTACTGCATTAACATCCGGTCTCTTCTCATACACACGCATATGCATCTTAATCTCCGAAGACGGGCGGAAGCTTCCGTTCGCCTGGATCACGTTCCCCTTCGCGTCCACCTTGCAGATATACTCCGGCGTCATAAATCCCTTACTTACGCCTGTCGGTGTACACAGGAATTCATTCTCACTCAGTTTTACAGAGAAGTTTCCGTCATTCGCGGCAACCATTCCCCTGTTGTAAACTCTCCTTCCGATCTCACACATCAATTTCTTCAATTCAAATTCGTTCTGCATTTTGTTCCTCCTTGTATTTATTACATTTACAGTTTTCTTCTTCCCAGGGCATAACATCCCCCTCTTCCCGAAGATACAGAAGCAATTCCGCTATCCCCTCATTCGCTTTGGAATTCACGAAAAATATCTTCTTGCAGCCGGCAAGCCTAAGCCACCGCTCTGCCCGCTTAGGGTCAGCGCCTTCTACGTCGATCTTAGTCACGATCCCGATCACATCTCTGTTCGCCATCGGCGTTATATTCGGCGGATACAGCGAATACGGCTCTGTGGAAGACAGCATCAGCCCCACAACATCTGCCTCGTAAGAATACATTGCCAACGCATATCCCAAAGACTTCGTCTGGGCATATTCGCCCGGCGTATCAATGACTATGTCAAAATGATTCACATACTGCGTCTTATGGTATTCGATCTTCTCTCCCCGAAGCGCCTGTGTCAGCGTAGTCTTCCCGCATTCGCTCCTTCCCATCAACACGATCTTCTTCATGGCTACGTCCTTGTGATCCCGCAGACGGTGAACCCCATCTTCTCTTCTACATAATTAAGGATCCCTTCAAGCGCGGATTCAGTCTCTGATATAGTCCCGGTTACGATCAAAGTACCGCTGAACCGGTCGACAAAACCCAATTCCACCCCGGCAGCCTTCACGGCTATATCTGCCGCGATCACGGCCGTCTCTGCCGGACTGATCGTTATGATCCCGATTGCTGATTTGGAGTAATCTACGGACGGATCAAGCCCTAATTTCTCATATAATTCCTTGTTCGGATTCGCGATCAGATGCGCGATCGTGATCTGCTTCCCCGGAACCAGTTCCTGAATGATTCTGACTTTCTCTTCCATCTTATCCTCCTATCTGGCAATCCAGACCGGATACCCGGACTGCGGATGCCTGAAGCATCTGCATATATTCGTTCGTGGGCGGAAGCACGTCCTTCATAAGATATTCTCTTCCAAGTCCGTCATATTTATCCTGCCCTAACCGATGATACGGCAGAAGATGCATCTTCTTCACCCCGTTCAGGCCGGCCGCAAACTTCGCGATCGCTTCTATCTCATCCGCCCTGTCGTTGAATCCGGGAATGACCGGTACCCTGATCACCAGATCTGTCATACCGGAATCCGCTATCTTCCCTGCATTCTCCAGCATCAGCTCGTTGGTGCGCCCCGTGAACTCCTTGTGCTTCCCGGGATCCGTATGTTTGATATCCATCAGATACTGATCCAGATAAGGAAGAATACCTTCGATGACCTCATAAGGCGCACAGCCCATGCTCTCCATCGCCGTATTCATTCCTCTCTCCTTCGCCGCCTTCAATAACGCCCCGGCGAAATCAGGCTGGCAGAGGCTTTCGCCTCCCGACAGGGTAAGGCCTCCGCCGGAACGCCGGTAGTAGGGCCTGTCCTTCTCGACGATCTCCATCACCGCCTCCACCGTCGTATCCTCTCCGATCACCTTCTCTTTTCCCTGTACGGTCATCGTCTGGATATCATATTCCTGTGACTCAGGATTACAGCACCACCGGCACCGCAGCACACACCCTTTCAAGAATACAATGGTCCGTATTCCCTTCCCGTCGTGTATGGAAAACCTCTGTATATCGAAGATCCGCCCCTTGGTCTTCATGTAATCCATGCTTTCTACCTTTCTTTCTTAAAATCCCTGTTCCGTACGGTTGATGATATCATCCTGAAGCGAACGGGACAGTGTCGTGAACAAGGCGCTGTAACCTGCAACCCGCACAACCAGATGCTTGTACTTATCAGGATTCTTCTGTGCGTCAAGAAGCGTCTCCCTGCTGACGACATTGAACTGCATATGGCTCCCCTTCTGATCAAAATAAGCACGGATCAGCGCCACAAAATTCTCAAGTCCGTCCCTGCCGCTAAGCGCCGACGGATGGAACTTCTGATTGAAAAGCGTTCCGTTAGAAGCGATATAATGGTCAAGCCTTGACACGGAATTCGCCGCCGCCGTAGGACCGTTCACATCCTTCCCTGCCGAAGGGGACACCCCATCCGCAACCGGAGTGCGTGCAAGCCTTCCGTCCGGCGTCGCGCCCGTCTGCGCTCCCAGCGGAACATTGGCCGATACCGGATAGAGTCCGGCCTGATACATCCCGCCCCTTGGATTCCTGAACGTCTCAAGCGGCCTGGTATATGTGTAAGCCACGTCTCTTGCGAACGCGTCGACCTCCGGGATATCATTCCCGAACTTCGGAACCTCTTCGATCATCTCCAGGAGCTTCTCGCCCTTAGCTCTGACTTCCGGTGACTCCGATGCCTCCTTGACTGATTGCAGGATCACTGCGATCTCCTTCTCCCCAACCTCTGCTCCTGACGCTCTCAGGCCTTCGGCGATCTGAACGGTCATCTCAGAGAGTGTGACCGGATCAAGCCCTTTGCCGTAATTCGTAAGCAATGCTTCTTTGTAGTCTGCCATCGAAACCTTCTTTTCCTCGAATACCAGCTTCTTGACAGCATACAGGGAATCCGCCATATTAGCTACCCCAAATCCCTGCGGTCCCGTAAAGTTATAGACAGCCCCGCCTTCCTGTACAGACTTCCCGCGCTTCACACAGTCATCCACCATACAGGACAAAAACGGAAGCGGACATCTCTCGGCATGCGCCACATCTATAGCATTGTCCGCATTGACCAGAAGACTTATGTTATAGTTCATCTGCGCCTTGTAGGCGTCGTAGAACTCTTCAAATGTCTTCATCTCTTCCACATTGCCGGTCTGGATGCTGATCTGTTCCCCATTATCCGCACCGTTTGAAAATACCAGCTCAAGAGGACGGCACATATTGAAGAATGCTGCATCATGCCATCCTTCTGTCTTACCGGCCTTCTGCGGTTCCACACACCCGATGATGTTGTACTCCCGCGCTTCTGCCAAGGTAAGTCCCCTGCTTACCAGAGACGGGATGATCACTTCGTCATTATAATAAGCCGGAAGCCCCACGCCTGTACGCGTAAGTTCGGCCGCTCTGACTAAGAACTCATGCGGCGTACCGTTCCACACCCTGACAGAAAACGACGGCTGCGGAAGCATCACATGCATGGATGCCTGGATACACATGAATGACAGGTCATTGGTGACATCTATCCCCTCCCTGTTCTGTCCGCCCGCGATCAAGTTCTGAAACAGGCTGTACCCGGCAAATCCTTCCGCCGATGCTGCGTCACGGCACTTATTCAAATCATTCAGCTTCACCCATATACAGTCCATCAATTCTTGTGCAAATTCTCTGGTCAGCCTTCCCTCATCGATGTCCTTCCTGTAATAGGGATACATGTACTGATCGAAACGTCCCGGCGATATAGAATGACCGCTTGATTCAATCTGAAGAAGCTGCTGAACGAACCAGAAGGACTGGCATGCTTCGTAGAATCCTGACGCGCCCCTCGCGGGAACGCGGGAACAATTCTCTGCGATCTTCAGAAGCTCCGCCTTCCTCTGCGGATCCCTGCACTTGTCCGCCTCTTCCCCGGCAAGTCTCGCATACCTTCCCGCATAGGTGATCGCCGCCTTGCAGCTTATGATCACAGCCCCAAGGAAATGCGACCGCTTCGCATAATCGCCGTCTCCCACGCTGCACCGTGCAAGCTCTGCCTCTGCCTCCGCTATGATCCCTTCATATCCGACTGCTAAAACCTTCTCATACTGGACGGTCACATGACCGACACCGTTGTAGAAATAATTGCCCGGCGTAAAGATATTGTGGTCGATCGCCCGGATCGCCTCCGGCGCCATATAAGCGGTCGCAAGCTCGCTCGTCGTCTTCCCCTTCCAATATCTGTGAACCTCCCGCAAATCCTGCTTCGCTTCCTCAGATATGTAAAAAGGATCCGCAGCCCTTGTCGCAACAGTCTCGAATTCAGCCTCAAGCCACTCATATGAGAACTCCGGATACGTCTGACATCCCCGCGGCGCGATCGTCGTGCTGCCCACGATCAACTCCTCATCACGGATAATGATCGGGATATTCTTAAGGATGTGTTCGAACGCTTTCGCGCGTCTGATGATGATCGGTTCATTCTCTGTCGCCTTATATGATTCCGTAAGCAAAACCGCTCTTGCAGACTCAATCTCAGGCAGCTTCTCGAACAGATGGTCTATCAGTCTGTCTATCCTGCCCGTTTTCGGAATTCTCTCACTGTTATAGGTATAAAGTCCCATATCTCTCCTTTCTTCAGCGTAATTTAAAATAATTGCTTACATCTGATGTTCCTATTATAATCCATAACCAGAATTAAATCAACATCTTTCAACGATTTATTTTGTGGTTTTTATACTAATTCATTGTTTTGTGCTGTTTTTATGTAAGATCTATTGTATTTCCATTGTTTTTTTAATAAATTCTTGACTTTACCTCAAAAATAATGCAAAGTTATAGTACAACTTGTAGAAAGGAATTCATTCAATGTCAGAATTTGATCCGCATACACACTCAATTGCCAGCGGCCACGCCACTTCCTGCACCATCACAGATATGGCCAAAAAGGCCGTCTCTCTCGGTCTTAAGATGATCGGGATCACTGACCACGGACCTGCAACCCCATATTCCTGCCTGCCGTCTTATTTCAGGAATCTCTCGTTCTCTCCCAGGGAACGCTTCGGTATCGAGATTATGATCGGCGCAGAATTGAATATATTAGATAACGGCGGAAGCGTTGACCTTGAGCACGATATCCTTAAGCATCTGGACTATGCCATCGTAAGCATGCATCCCCAGACCTTCAAGCCCGGTACGGCCGCCGACAACACTGCCGCCTATATCCGTTCCATGAAGCATCCAAGCGTGAAGATACTGGGGCATTGCGACGACAGCAGATTCCCGGTCGACTATGACGCCCTGGTAAAGGCCGCGAAAGAACACCGGGTACTGCTCGAGATCAACAACAGTTCCCTGCGCCCTGACGGTTACCGCGGCAATGCCAGACCCAATATCCTTTCTATTTTAGAATGCTGCGCCCGATACAGCCACCCTGTCGTCCTGTCAAGCGACAGCCATGGGACGGAACATATCGGAGATTTTTGCCTGGCGGCTTCTCTGATCGAAGAGACCGCTTTCCCTGAATCTCTTGTGCTGAACAACTCGCTAGAGGCATTCAAATCATTTTTAAACGAACCATACAAAGGAGGTTATGATCATGCAGATGATTGATCCGGCAATCGTGCCAAAGAAAAAATTATATACAGGTACAGAGATTCCCTGTGTCGGAATGGGGACTTTCGGTTCAGACCGCGTAACTCCCGAAGAAGTCGCCGAGGCTGTGGCAGGAGCGATCCGGTGCGGATACCGCCTGTTCGACTGCGCCGCATGTTACGGCAATGAAGCACAGATCGGCCAGGTATTCCAGAATGCATATGCAGAAGGGACGGCAGAGCGAGAAGACTTATTCATCATGTCAAAGGTGTGGAACGATATGCACAGAAATGTAGCACAGGCATGCAAGAAGAGTATCTCCGATCTGAAGTGCGGTTATCTGGATCTGTATTTTATCCACTGGCCGTTCCCGAATTATCATGCTCCGGGATGCGGCGTTGACTCCCGCAATCCAGATTCACGGCCGTTCAGTACGGAAGAGTTCATGGATACCTACCGCCAATGCGAAGCGCTGGCAGAAGAAGGGCTGATCCGCCACATCGGAATCTCTAATATGACGATCCCGAAGATGGACGCGGTACTTCCTATGATGAAGATAAAGCCTGCGGCGGCAGAGATCGAGATGCATCCGGCGTTCCAGCAAAGAGAGCTTAAGATATATCTGGAAGAACGGAACATCCTTCCTGTGGGATATATGCCGATCGGTTCGCCGAGAAGACCTGAGAGGGATATAATGGAAGAAGATGTCGCAGATCTTGAACTGCCTGCGGTACAAGAGATCGCGCAAAGACACGGCGTACATCCTGCGGTCATTGCGTTAAAATGGGCGCATCAGAACGGACAGCTCCCGATCCCGTTCTCAACACACCACTATTACGAAAATCTGAAATGTATGACAGAAGACCCTCTGACAGAAGAAGAGATGACTGCTATAGCAGCGCTTGACTGCAATAACCGCCTTGTCAAAGGCCACGTGTTCTTATGGGAAGGCGCCAAAGACTGGCATGACCTGTGGGACGAGGACGGTGTAATCGTCAGTTAGTGTTTTGATGAACATGCGCTAACCTGCTATCCATGCCATCTGCACACCTTCGAACTTAGTGTGCTGACCGTATTATATCTGGCGAAACTCCGCAGAATATTCGCTCATCTGCAAGGCGGATTTTCGACGGCGTAGCGGTGGCTACGGATAGAAAATCCAACGCGGCAGATAGACGGATAGGCAAGGAGGTTTGGCTGAATATAATACGGTCAGTACACTATATGCAGCCCGCTACACCGTCGGTTCGGAGACGCACAGCTGACACGAATATCAAGCACTATTACTTCAAGATTAATGCAAGGATGTACTAGACTCCCGAACCGCCTTCCTCACCTTGAGCACCATAGACGGCGCCACAGACAGTTCGTCAACTCCCATACGGATGAACTCTTCCGTAAGCGTGAGATCCGCCCCCAGTTCCCCGCAGATACCGACCCATTTGCCCGCTCTGTGGGCGTTATCTGCAACCATCCTGATCATCCTGAGCACTGCCTTATGATGCGCATTGTAGAAATCACTAAGCTTCTCATTCTGCCGGTCAACCGCCAGAGTATATTGCGTCAGGTCATTGGTTCCGATACTGAAAAAATCTGTCATTTCAGCCAATACGTCGCTTATCATGACCGCAGCCGGCGTCTCGATCATGATTCCCTGCTCCGGCACTCTGTAAGGAATCGCTTCCCTTCGAAGCTCCTCTTCTACCGCTCCTGCAATCTCATGGATCATCTTCACCTCTTCCTCAGAGATGATCATCGGATACATCACCGAGAGATTCCCGTATACCGCCGCTCTGAACAGCGCGCGCAGCTGAACCTTGAATATATCCGGCCGCTTTAAGCAGATTCGGATCGCACGGAAGCCCATTGCCGGATTATCCTCCTTCCCAAGCCGGAAATATTCCGCCTGCTTATCCGCGCCGATATCCAATGTACGGATAATGACCTTCTTTCCTGCCATAGTCTGCACAACCTGCTTATAGGCCTGAAACTGTTCCTCCTCCGTCGGGAAATCCTCACGTCCAAGATACAGAAACTCACTGCGGAACAGACCGATACCGTCCGCATCGTTCTCCAGCGCATATCCGACATCACTGACACTCCCGATATTGGCATATATATTGATCTTATGTCCGTCTAACGTGATGTTTTCCTTTCCCTTAAGCGTCTGCAGAAGCTTAAGCTTCTCCTGCTCTTCTAAGATCCGCTGCCTTGCCTGGTTAAGAAGCTCCTGCGCCGGTTCAAATATCACTTCTTCCCGGTAACCGTCTACTATGACCGTCATGCCGGTACGGATCTTCTCTAAGTCTGCCGGTACGCCGATGAGAGCCGGAATATTCATCATCCTTGCAAGAATCGCCGTATGAGAATTAGACGAACCATGGACAGTGACAAATGCAAGCACCTTCTCCCTGTCCATCTGCACCGTCTCACTCGGGCTTAGATCATCCGCTATAATGACAGACGGTTCCATATTCCCCCAATCCATATCCGATACTCCCTGCAGATTACGCACCAGCCGGTTGGATATATCCTTTATATCTGCTGCTCTTGCACGCATGTATTCATCATCCATAACGGCAAACATCCCTGAGAAATTATCTCCCGCCGCAGCCGCGGCATACTCTGCATTCACCTGCTCCGTACGGATCATGCTGTAAACAGTATTGACATAATCCTCATCCTTAAGCATCATCTGGTGCACTTTGAACACTGACGCACCCGCTTCTCCCACTTCCTTTACCGCCTTATCATACAATACCTGAAGCTGCAGCGCGGACTCCTTGCCGGCCTGTAAAAACCGCCGGATCTCGGCGTCTGCATCATCAATCTTCCGCCTCTTGACCTGCTCATCGTTCTTTCTTAAGATAACCGCCGTTCCCGCAGCAATACCCTTATACACAGCCTTTCCAGATAATCTCAGCATCCCTTGGATACCTCCTCCGCGAATTTTACCTATAATCCTTCATACATTTTCGATATCTGCGGCCGCAGCAATCGGGCCTCAATCTTCTTCATGATTTTACTATACCATGACCCGATAAGCGTTTAAAGACCAATATGATGCAATTGCTCCAAAACTTCTTTTAATCTCTTCTCCAGATCCGCCTGCGTCTGCGTATCATGCAGCTGCATTGCCAGACGAATCTGCATATTAAGGGAACATTGCTGGTCTTTCAGCATTGTAAATTTTGTCTTCCTGATATCCAGCGAAGGACTTGCAGTTTGATCATTTCCCATCTATAATTCTCCTTCCCATCTCTATTTAAACACCTTTTTCCGGTCTTCATTTTAAAAACACATGTTAAACTATATCTAAACTCCCCGCTTCAAAATGTGAAAAATATGTGAAATAACCTAATTCTTTAAATCCAGTTTAACTTTCTATGCTACAATTTCTCTACCGGACAATCGGTGCTGTCCCAAATAGCAAATGAAGGAGAATTTCTATGCCGCAGATCTTAATCGTAGATGATGATAAGAATATACGCCGTTATCTGGGGACTATTTTATCAGATGCCGGATATTCCATTTCCAGTGCGGACTGTGCCCAGCAAGCGCTTGATATTATGGAGAATACTAAGATCGACCTGATCGTACTGGATATCATGATGCCGGGTATGGACGGCTGCGCTTTTACAGAACTTCTGCGGGACTGTAACAATGATATCCCTATCCTGATGCTCTCTGCAAAGCAGCTTCCAGAGGATATAAAGAAGGGATTCCTGTCAGGAGCAGACGACTATATGACCAAGCCTGTAGACGAAGGCGTTATGCTTCTACGGATCAGAGCCTTGCTCAGAAGGGCTAAGATTATCTCCGACCGCAGGCTTACGGTCGGTTCAACCATCTTAGATTACGATACGCTGACGGTTAAAAACAATGAGACCAGCCAACTGCTTCCCCAGAAAGAATTTCAGCTCTTGTACAAGCTTCTGTCCTATCCGAATAAAATATTTACCCGAATACAGCTCATGGAGGACATCTGGGGCCCTGCCTCCGATTCCACGGATGCTACGGTCAGCGTCCACATTAACCGTCTCAGAAAACGCTTTGAAGCCTGTACGGATTTCTCTATCGTCACGATCAGGGGACTCGGATATAAGGCGCAGGTAGAGGAGGAACTGGTATGAAAGAACATGCGGGCGTCCGTATCAAGATCACTTTATTAACAACAGGTTTCGTTTTTATCTTACTGGTTCTGACCATGTTTGCCAGCAACGCTATTATAATCTTTGCCATAAAACATGGATGGATCACGGCCAGACCAGAGAAGTCCATAATACCTTTCCTGTTCCAGAGCGGAATCATCAGCATTATTATCGGCACAGCCATTTCCCTTTTTATGAGTCGCCTTCCCCTGCGCCCTCTTCATACGCTGATCCAGGCAATACACGAAGTTTCTGCGGGGAATTACGACGTGAAGATCCATCTGGAACATCCACGGGAATTCCAGGAGCTTTCAGAATGTTTTAACCAGATGACGGCTGAGCTAGCCGGAATAGAGATGTTCCGCTCTGATTTTATTAATAATTTTTCCCATGAATTTAAGACGCCGATCGTCTCTATCCTTGGCTTCGCAAGGCTGCTTCGAAGCCAGGTGCCGGACGGTTGCCAGAGCCGGGAATATCTGGACATTATCATAGAGGAATCCCGGCGGCTCTCCGATCTGTCCGCAACTGTATTAAATCTCTCAAAGGTGGAAAGCCTTACCCTTCTGACCGATAAGACCGTCTATTCTTTAAGCGAACAGATCCGGGAATCCATCCTGCTTCTGGAGAGTAAATGGTCAAAAAAACAGATTAATTTTGACATTGATATGGAAGAAGTCATGATCACGGCAAACGAACCGCTCCTGAAACAAGTCTGGATGAATCTGCTGGACAACGCAGTCAAGTTCTCCCCCGCCAAGGGAAGCATCACCATAACTCTGCGTTCAAATAACGGAAACGCGGTTTTCACTGTAAAGGATCAGGGGGAAGGCATAGATGATAAGACGATAAAATTTATCTTTGATAAATTCTATCAAGGCGACACATCACACAATATAGAAGGCAACGGACTTGGCCTGCCCCTTGTAAAGAAAATATTAGAATTACATAGAGGAGAAGTCTCTGTACAGAGCCAGGTCGAAAAAGGATGTATTTTTATTGTCAGACTTCCGATATGAAGCCTAAATTTACAAAATCAGTATATTTGCTCCAGGAATTGCCAAACAGTATCTAACAGGATGCATACCAACGCTTATGGACGCGCCATGAAATTAGCACAGAAAAGTCTTAAATCGGCACCGTAATTTACTTTTTGCTATTGGATAGGCGCAAACTTTTTGCTATAATAAATTTACAATTATGGAGGTAACCGTATGAGTATTCAATCTGACGTAGAAATGTTATCTATTCAGGCTTTGGAGTATTATGCAAGGGCTCACAAATTATCTGAAGCCGATACGGTTCATTTATTTCACAAATATCAGATTTTTGAAAAACTAATCTTGCAGCATGAATATCTGCACCAGTTAGATTTTAGTGAAACACTCAATTACATCGAAGAAATTATAGATG
>CANDQP010000046.1 GCA_947388185.1 uncultured Dorea sp.
GTGCTGTTCGTGGATGAGATCCACCGGCTGAACCGGCAGGTGGAGGAGGTGCTGTATCCGGCGATGGAGGACTACGCCATCGACATTATGATCGGAAAGGGAGCGAGCGCAAGGTCGATCCGTCTGGACCTTCCGAAGTTCACACTGGTGGGAGCGACCACGCGGGCAGGAATGCTCACGGCGCCGTTGAGGGACCGCTTCGGAGTGGTGAACCGTATGGAGTTCTATACGGTGGAGGAACTGGTGACTATCATCCTCCGGTCGGCGAAGGTATTGGAGGTAGGGATCGACAGGAACGGCGCTTACGCGCTCGCAAGGCGGTCACGGGGAACGCCGAGGCTTGCGAACCGTCTTCTTAAGCGTGTCAGGGACTTCGCGCAGGTCAAGTACGAGGGATATATCACAGAAGAGGTGGCGAATTACGCGCTGGATCTTCTGGATGTGGATAAAGAAGGGCTGGACCAGACGGACCGCGGATTACTGCAGGTTATGATCGAGAAGTTCTTAGGAGGCCCGGTAGGCCTGGACACCCTTGCGGCGGCCATCGGGGAGGATGCGGGAACCATTGAGGATGTCTATGAACCGTATCTGCTTATGAATGGATTCATACAGCGGACGCCAAGAGGGAGGATTGTGACAGATCATGCATACCACCATCTTGGAATTTCACGTGAAATTATCGAAAAATAGTTGGTTTTTGTGAAAGTTTAGTTTATAATAGGGACAGAGATTAAGAATTTCGAGGAGGCTTCTCATGGCATCATCAAAAAACTTTACGGAAGTATTAATAGGGGGCAAGGTATTTACCTTGAGTGGGTTTGAGAGCGAAGACTATCTCCAGAAGGTATCTACATATTTGAACCACAAGATTGAGGAGTGCAGCAACAGTGACGGATACCGTAAGCAGAGCGCCGAGACCAGAAGCATTCTGCTGGCGCTGAACATCGCGGATGACTATTTCAAGGCTAAGAAGCAGGGCGGCACGCTGGAGAGTGATATAGAGGCGAAGGACAAGGAGATGTATGATCTGAAGCATGAGCTGATATCGGTGCAGATCAAACTCGAGAATGCGGAGAAATCCATGGACAAGCTTAAGGAAGAGAATAAGGAATTTCAGATGAAGATTGTCCAGTTGGAGACGGAGATAAAGAATAATCGGAAGAAATAGGCTGTCATTGGACAGCCTTTTTTAAAGAGGAGAGGTATGATGAGAGGAAGAGTTGAGATACTTGCACCGGCAGGCTCCACAGAGAGCCTTCGGGCGGCTGTCTGTGCGGGGGCGGACGCGGTCTATATCGGCGGAACGAGATTCGGGGCAAGGGCATATGCGAAGAACCTGTCTGAAGAGGAGCTTTTGGATGCGATCGATTATGTTCATATCCATGGGAGGCGAATCTATCTTACGGTCAATACGCTGCTCAAGGATTCGGAGATCGACCAGTTATATGAATATCTTCTGCCCTATTATCTGAGGGGCGCCGACGGCGTGATCGTTCAGGATTTGGGAGTGATCGGGTATCTGAGAAGGTATTTCCCGGATCTGGCGGTTCATGCAAGCACGCAGATGACGGTCACCGGTGCGGACGGAGCGGCATTTCTTAAGGAGAAGGGGATCACACGGGTGGTTCCGGCAAGAGAGCTGTCCCTTCCTGAGATACGGAAGATGAAGGAGCAGACGGGGCTTGAGATCGAGTGCTTCGTACATGGGGCGCTGTGTTATTGCTATTCCGGACAATGCCTGTTGAGCAGTATGATCGGGGGACGGAGCGGCAACCGGGGACAGTGCGCCCAGCCGTGCCGTCTGCCTTACCGGGCGGACGGAGGGAAAGCGGCAGATCTATTAAGCCTTAAGGATCTGTGTACGATCGAGATGTTACCGGAGCTGATCGGGGCGGGGATCGATTCATTCAAGATCGAAGGCAGGATGAAGCAGCCGGATTATGTGTATACGGTGGTGCAGATGTATCGGAAGTATGCGGATATCTGTCTGGAGTCGGGAGACTGCAGCCGGGGAAAGTATGCGGTAACGAGAGAGGATAAGGAAGCGCTCCTGGGGGCATACCAGCGCCGGGGATACACGGACGGATATTATAAGCGGCACAACGGGAAGGATATGATATCCTGGCAGCGTCCCGCTGCCCTTAAGGAAGAGGAAGGGGTTCAGGATTATAAATTACAAGAAAAAATTAATGGTAAATTAATACTTTCTCCCGGCAGCCGTGCTAAACTGTTATTATCCTGCGGGGAATGCCGGGCAGAGTGCGAGGGTGAGACGGTGCAGCAGGCTCTTAAGCAGCCTCTTGAGGCGGCGCGGGTGAAGAAGCAGATATGTAAGACCGGGAATACACAGTTTACATTTGACAAGCTGGAGGTACAGATCGAGGGACAAGCGTTTGTTACCATGCAGGCGTTGAATGAACTGAGAAGGAACGGGATCCGGAAGCTTACAGAGTGTATACTGGAGAGATATCAGAGAAGTGAACGGAGGATTTTGGATGTTGGGGAACATCCGTGCAAGGCTGATCGGGAAGGACAGCCTGAGACGGCATATTCCGTGCAGACCCTGGAACAGTTGGAAGCAGCGTACTCCTGCGGATATGCGGATGTGATCTATATAGATGACCTGCCGGGGACGGGGGAGCTGCTGCAGAGGATCCCCAGGCTTAAGGAGGAGCGCCCGGGGTGCAGGATCTATCTTGCGATGCCTTATATCTTCCGGGCGAAAGCTGCCGGGGACTGGGAAAGACTCTATGAGAAGCTTGTGTCCGTATATGACGGTGTGCTGATCCGCAACTTAGAGAGCTATCGGTGGCTTAAGCAGCATGGATATGCGAAGGAGATCCGTTCGGACCATAATCTGTATGTATTTAACAGATATGGCAAGACTTTTATGAGGGAGCTTGGAATCAGCAGGTTTACGGCGCCTTTGGAGCTGAACGCCGGAGAGTTGGGAAGGCTTGATATCAGGGGAGCCGTTATGAGCGTCTATGGTTATCAGCCGGTGATGATAACAGCGAACTGTATCTGGAAGACAACGGATCGGTGTCTTAAGACGGAGCTTTCAGGCGGCAGGCAAGATTCCGAATACCTCTGTATCAGTGACCGTTATAAGAAGCGCTTTGCGGTGCGAAGGTGCTGCAGGGATTGCTATAACGTCATTTATAACAGTGCGCCGCTGTTTCTGGCGGAGCAGGCGGAGGAGATCAGGAGACTTGCCCCGGGAGAGATCAGGCTTGACTTTACTGCGGAGACGGGAGAAGAAGTACGCAGCATTGCAGAGCTTTATGCAGACGCGTTTATCCGCCGCAAGGCGCTGATGCCGCCGGAGAGGGAATATACGAGGGGACATTTTAAACGGGGAGTGAAGTAGGTGAAGATTTGGTAAATATTATTGTAGAAATATCCAAATATCTGATGATCTTGCTGATTACAATGTACACATATCATTGTTTCAGCATCTTCGGATATTATGATCCATATGACCAGAAGCGGATCTTGAGAAGGCAGAATGCACTGATGTTCATGCTACATATCGTTGCGTTTATGGTGATGTACTTGCAGAAGGATGATATGAAGATCCTGGCGTTCTATGTGATCCAGACGATTCTTTTCGCGGCGACGATCCTGCTGTATAAGATGTTGTATCCAAAGTCGTCAAGACTGGTGGTCAATAATATGTGCATGCTTCTGTGTATCGGCATGATCATTCTTGCAAGGCTGAACTATGAGAAGGCCGTGAAGCAATATCTGATTGCGGCGGGAGCGGTTGCCATAAGCATGGCGGTTCCGGTGATAATCCGGAAGTTCAAGAAGCTCTCCGAGTGGAGGAATCTGTATGCGGTTGCGGGCATCGCGTCTCTTGCCATCGTCGTTGTGGCGGGGCGGGTGTCCTACGGCGCGAAGCTTGGATTCACCATAGGCGGGATCAGTATCCAGCCGTCGGAGCTTGTGAAGATCATCTTCGTATTCTTCGTAGCGTCCAGCTTCAAGCTGTCGATGGAATTCAGGAATATTGTGATCACAACGGCCCTTGCCGCATTCCATGTGCTGATTCTTGTCGTATCCAAGGATCTGGGGGCTGCGCTGATCATCTTCGTCGTATATCTGGCGATGCTCTATGTGGCGACCCATCAATTCCTGTATGTGGCTGCCGGGGTGGGCGCGGGGAGTGCAGCGTCTGTTGCGGCGTATTATCTGTTCAACCATGTGAAGACCAGGGTGATCGTATGGAAGGATCCGTTTGCAGCCTACGACAACGGCGGATATCAGGTGGCGCAGTCTTTATTTGCCATTGGGACAGGCGGCTGGTTCGGGATGGGATTGTTCCAGGGGATGCCGGACAGTATACCGGTTGCGGACGAGGATTTTATCTTTTCAGCCATAGCGGAGGAATTGGGACTGATCTTCGCATTGTGTATGATCCTGATCTGTGTGAGCTGCTATGTGATGTTCCTGAATATTGCCATGCAGCTTCATGATATGTTCTATAAGATGGTGGCTCTGGGGCTTGGAACCTGTTACATATTCCAGGCGTTTCTGAATATCGGCGGTGTGACGAAGTTCATCCCTTCCACAGGGGTGACGCTTCCGCTGGTAAGTTATGGGGGAAGTTCGCTGTTAAGTACCCTGATCATGTTTGCGATCATCCAGGGGCTGTATATCGTAAGGGAAGACGAGGAAGAAGATATTGAGAGAAGGAAAAAAGAGAGATTACGGGCAAAGAGAAGCAGACAGGCGTATGAAGAGAGATATGGAAAGAGATGGGATGAGCTGGAGAGAGCGCCGCGCGGCAGGAAAAAGAGATAGAAAGCGGGCCAGGGAAAAGAGGGTCAGGAACAAGGAGTTCGCCAGGGTCACGTACATCTTCGTGGCGCTGTTCCTGGGGATGATGGGGTATATCGTACATTTTCAGGTGGTCAAAAGCCAGGAGCTGATCCAGAGCCCGTATAACGCGAGGAAGGATGCTTATGCGGAGCGGGTGGTCCGGGGAGATATCCTGGATAAGAACGGGGTCGTCCTTGCCACGACCCGGGTAGGGGACGACGGGTCAGAGACGCGGGAATACCCTTACGGCAGTATGTTTGCCCACGTGATCGGGTACAGTGACCACGGCAAGGCGGGGCTGGAATCGAAGATGAATTTTGAGATGCTTACTTCGAACGCATTTTTCCTAAGCAAGCTTAAGGACGAATTCCAGGATCAGAAGCACAGGGGCGACAGTATTGTGACGACGCTGGATCTGAATCTGCAGCAGGCCGCTTATCATGCGCTGGGAGACCTTAAGGGGGCGGTCGTGGTGATAGAGCCTTCTACCGGGAAGATCCTGGCGATGGTGTCCAAGCCGGATTTTGATCCCAATGCATTGTCGGCAAATTGGGAATATCTGAATTCCAGCGAAGACAGTGAGCTTCTTAATCGGGCGACGCAGGGACAGTATGCGCCGGGTTCTACCTTCAAGGTGGTGACGGCGCTGGAATATATGCGGGAGAATCCGGCCTATATGGACTACGGCTATCAATGCAGCGGTGTGATCGAGCAGGGCGGAGTTTCCATTCACTGCTACGGGGGGAATGTCCACGGCCAGGTTTCATTTGCGGACAGTATGGCTTATTCGTGCAACACTTCTTTCTGTAATATCGGTTTGGCGCTGGATGCGGAGCGGTTCAAGAGTACGGCAGAGGCGGTGCTCTTTGATTCCAAGCTTCCTTCAGACCTTCCATACAGCCAGAGCAGATTCCAGCTGAATGCTTCTTCGGTAGACGGGGAGAAGATGATGACTGCCATGGGGCAGGGGCAGACCCAGGTCAGTCCTTACCATATGGCGCTGATCGCAAGCGCCGTCGCCAATGGGGGGACGCTGATGCGGCCGTATCTGGTGGATTCGATTACGAATCATTCCGGGCAGGAGGTGGAGAAGAATCTGCCCAAGGAGTACAAGAACCTGATGACGCCGGAGGAGGCGTCCCAGTTGAAGCAGTATATGACGGGGGTTGTGGATTACGGCACGGCGTCGGTATTAAGCGGGCAGAGCTATACGGCGGCGGGGAAGACCGGTACGGCGGAGTACAGCTCTGATAAGGAGAAGGATCATTCCTGGTTCATCGGTATGACCAATGTGGATAATCCGGAGCTTGCTATCAGCGTGATCATTGAATCTGCGGACGGAGCGGCGAAGGCTGTGAATGTGGCGAAGCAGGTGTTTGACGCGTATTACTGATTTTTTTCATATTTTTGGTATACAAAGAGGGTGGAATATGAGATACTATAAACATCTATATCTGGCAAAAGGGATCAGGAAGAAGGATCAAGTGATCCGTAAGCTTGAAGAAAATAAGCTGCAGATGAATATCCATATCATAACGCTTCCCATGAATGGGGAGGACCAGTTGGAGATCTATCATTCGATGGTCTTGCTGCAGCCGGAGTTTCCCCATGATGATTTTTTCGTGGTCGGCATTGCAAAAGGTTATGAAGATGCGGTAGAAATGGTGGAAGAAATCGCTCAGGAAGTGTATAATAAGACAAAAGGGGCAGACATTCGTTCCTATATATTAGAGAGAGAACAGGAAGAGTAAGATGCTACATATTCTATTGCTTATCTTGAAGGTCATAGGGATTATATTTGCAGTGATACTGGGGATACTTGTATTGCTGGCTTGTGTTGTTCTCTATGTGCCGGTCAGGTATGACATCAGGGCTTCCTGTGACGGTACGTTTGCGGGGATCCGTGCAGGTGCCAGAGTAACGTGGCTTTTGCACCTGGTGGGGTTCTATGCGTGTTATGAGGAGAAGGAACTGACCTGGCGGATCCGGATCGCATGGAAGAACATAAGGAGCGGCCAGGAAGAGAAAAGTACGATAAGATCAGAGGTGGAAACGTATGACAAAGAAATGGAAGAATTATGGGAAGATGTTGAAGAAGGCGAAGAAGAGAATGCCGGCGAAGATCTGGAAGAAGAAGGGAAAGCGCCTGCCGAAGCTGTGGAAGGCGAAGAAGAGAGTGCTGATACCAGTGAAGTTAAAGAAGACAGGAAGATTCTGGAAGAAGAGCGGACCGGTTCTGATCCGGAAGTGGAAGAAGGAGAAGCCTGTCTTACAGAAGGGCTTGAGGACGGCGGCGCGGGCTGTGAAGAAGAGCACAGATCTATATGGCAGAAAATTACAGACCTCTGTCAGAGCATTTGGCAAAAAATAACCGGACTGTATCGGAAGATCGCAGATATTCCCGCGAAGGTGAAGGACAGTATTGAGAATATCAGTGAAAAGATAGAATCGCTTAAGGGTAAGAAGGACAAGATCATGGATTTCCTGACAGACGAGGTCCATAAGAAGGCGTTTGTGAAGGCGAAGGATGAGCTGTGGAGGCTGCTTCGGAAGCTTAAGCCTAAGAAGGTAGCCGCCAGGGTCTGCTATGGGTTTGAAGATCCGTCCCTTACGGGAAGGATTCTGGCGGGGATCAGCGTTATGTATCCGTTCTTGGGGGATGACGTCAGGGTGTATCCGGATTTTGAGCGGAAGGTTCTCGACGGGGAGCTGGAGATCGCAGGGAAGATCAAGGTAAGTTATTTCGTGTGGCTGTTGTGGAAGCTTGTGTGGTGTAAGGATGTGCGTATGACGTACAGGCATGTAAGGAATTTTAAATTATAAAAGGAGTAAAGATTATGGCGGAGAATCAATTTAAAGGAGCAGTAGAGGCCCTGTTTCAAGGTATGAATGGTGTGATCTCATCTAAGACGGTGGTGGGAGAGGCAATCCATATCGGTGATACGATCATCCTTCCTCTGGTGGATGTGTCTTTCGCGGTGGGCGCGGGAGCATTCAACGGGGACAGCAAGGAGAAGGGCGCGGGAGGACTTGGAGGTAAGATGACGCCAAGTGCGGTGCTTGTAATTCAGAACGGACACACGAAGCTTGTGAATGTCAAGAATCAGGATACCATGACGAAGATCCTGGATATGGTGCCGGATGTAATCGATCGGTTTGGGTCTAAGAAGGAAGACAAGATGACAGAGGAGGATGTGGTGGACATCCTGGACCGTGCGGATGATGAGGATTTCGCGGAATAGATCTGATGCGGCGCAGGATTTACGCATTTTTGCAGGAGTATGCACATATGATATAGAAAACAGAGGCAAGGGTGGCAGGGATGAAACGGGTAGTAGGATTTGCCCTGTTCTGTGTGGCGGTGGGGATGATATTGGCTCTGATCCTGCCGAACACGTTCGTAGAGGTGCTGTGTATCATACTGTGTATACTGGCGGGATATAATTTGTTTTGTTGCTAATAGTGTTATGAAAGAATCTTAAGGCAGACTTAAGGTTCTTTTTATTATGCCTTAAACCTGAGCATTTACAATCAAACCAAGATTTCTAAGAAGAGTCAGGAGGATGGAAGATGTTGGCATGTAATCATCTAAGGAAGATATATCAGAAGAAATGTGTGGTGGACGATCTTAGCTTCTCGGTTAGGCAGGGAGAAGTATTCGCGTTGCTTGGGAGCAACGGGGCGGGCAAGACGACGACGATCAAGATGATCCTTGGACTGATCCCAAAGGACGGGGGAACGGTTGAGAAGGCGGAGGGCGTGAAGATCGGATATTCGCCGGAGACGCCGTATTTTCATCCGTTTCTTACGGGTGGAGAGGTGCTTGAGTTCTACGGCGGGCTGCAGGGAATGTCTAAGGGAGAATTGAAACAGGAGATTCCGGCGCTTCTTAAGCGTGCAGGTCTTGAGGAGAGCAGTACGAAGGTAAAGCATTATTCCAAGGGAATGCTGCAGCGTCTTGCGTTAGCGCAGGCGCTTCTGGGAGATCCGGGGTTGTTGATCCTGGATGAGCCGACGGCAGGATTGGACGCGCTTGGCAGGCTTGAGATGATGCATACGATCCAGATGCTTAGGCAGGAGGGGAAGACGATCCTTCTCAACTCTCATATCCTGAACGATATCGAGCGCGTCTGTGACAGGGGGATCATCCTGAAGGAAGGACGGCTGGTCTACGAGTGGGAGAACGGAAAATGCGGGAAAGACCTGGAGGAAATATTCGTGGAGAAGATCGGAGGTACGGACAGATGATGGGAATTATGAGAAATGCGCTGCGGGAGCGGATCAGGAGAAAGGATATCTATGTTGTGATCGTGCTGGGACTGCTGATCGCGCTGATGTGTATGAGCGGAACGGTGACGCTGTCCATTGACGGAGTCGCGGTGACGGAGGTCCGGCTGCTGCTTCCGCTGGTGCTGAATGTGGTGTCGGTGGTCGGAGGAGGGATGGCGGTTGCCTTAAGCCTTCGCACGATACCCAACGAATACGAACGCAAGGTCAGCCATCTGGTGTGGATGCGCGGGATCAGCCAGTGGAATTACCACGGGCAGCTGGCGCTGGCGAATATGGTCAGTTCGGTAGGGGCGCTGTTCATCCTGTATGCGGGAGTGATGGTATTCGCGGCTGTGAAGGGGGAGACGGGCGTGCTGATCAGAAGTATTCCCGGATTCGTGCTGTATGCGGCCGGAACTGCCGGTGTGAGTCTCTTTACGAGCGCGGCCAGTCTGATATTCCCGGGTATGGCGGCGGGGGTGCTTGCGGCGGCGGTGATGCTGGCGGGAACGATGCAGCCGGTGCTCAGAACCCTGTCGGGGATCGCATCCGGTGTGTCACGGGGGATATTAAGAGGGATTCTTGCGGTGACGCCGGATCTGTATGCGGCATCATCCCAGGCCGGAGAATTCCTTCTGGGAAAGAAGGTGGATGTCCACGGTGTTCTTGGAGGACTGTTGTTCCTGTATGCGGGGGCTGCGCTTCTGTACATTGTGCGGAAGAAAGAATGTGCATAGCTGCCTGTGAAGCGGCGACAGAAATGAAGATAAAAAGGCGAGGAGCGGTAAGATGAGAAAATATAGGAATCGGATCATAGCTGTGATATTGGGAATTGTATTGTTCCTGTCATGGCTGTGGACGGGAAAGAGGGAGATCTCCGGAGAGGATAAGGAGATCTATGAAGAGGCGCTGGGATTGCAGGAACAGGTGGACGAGCTGGGATTCGGAGGGTTTTGCCTTGCCGATTATCCGGTGGCAATGTATGACGGAGAATGGGATCATGTATTTTATGACGGAGAGATCAAGAGACGGAAGCCTGTGCTTGAGACATTTGCCGGAACCGCATATCCGGTGGAGGATCATTTTGAAGTGATCGTGCCGACCCTGGAACAGTTCGACAGCCTGATGTCTCTGGCGGGCGGTGTGGAAGGAATGGTGTCGGGAAGCGGTTATGGGGCCAGGGAGCAGATATCCACGATCTGGCACGAGGCGTTCCATGCGTACCAGTTGACAGATCATGCCGTTCTGGGAGAACGGATCACCCCGGAAGAAATGCAGGAAGAGTTAGAAGGTCAAGAGGATCAAGAGGCGGATGAGACCGCGGATATGAAGAATAGTCTTGAAAATGAGATGAAGCTGTTGAAAGAGACCGTAGATATGGTCCTTACAGATACGGGAGAGAGAACGGATGCGGCGGCTTTGGCGGAATACATTGACGGGATTAAGGAAATGGTATTAGAATATAGAGAATGCAGGCGGGAGCGTATGGCGAAAATGTCTCAGGAGGCAAGGGATGCAGAGATCCGCTGTGAGCTGACCGAAGGGACGGCATATTATGTGGAGTATTCGGTCTATGGAATGACGGCGGGAGCACAGGCATGCCAGGAGAGGTATCTTGAGAATCTTGACTGGTATGAGGGCGGCAGGGGCAAGTATTACCGCACCGGATTGGCGAAATGCCTGATCCTGGATGCGCTGGCGCCGGGATGGAGAGAGACATTTGATTTCACGAAGGGCCTGGACGAGGTTCTGGAAGAAGCAGCAAAATGAGACAGTTGCAGAATGATGGCTGGCAGGCTGTCTGAGCGGATGATTGGAGGATGTGAGGAAGATGGAAAATAAGGCAGAAGATAAGATAGAATACCGGATACTGGCGGCAGATGATGAGGCGGAGCTTCTGGATATCCTGGAGCTGTATCTTTGGCGGGAAGGAATCCGAGTATGCAAGGCCGGGGACGGGATCGAGGCGATGAGTCTGTTCTCTAAGGAGGAATTTCATCTGGTGCTGCTTGACATCATGATGCCGGGGCTTGATGGCTTCGCCGTGCTCAGGAGGATCCGGGAGAGCAGCAAGATCCCGGCGATCATGCTGACGGCGAAGGACCAGGACTATGACAAGATCCTGGGGCTTGAGCTTGGGGCGGACGATTATATCACCAAGCCTTATAATCCGCTGGAGGTAGTGGCAAGAATCAAGGCGCAGCTTCGGCGTAATTATGATTACCGTGAGGAACCAAAGGAGGAGAAGCGGGAGCTTGTGCTGCGGGATGTGAGGATGAATCTGTCGGAAGGGACGGTAGAGCGGGGAGGACGGCTGATCGAAGTGACCTCTACGGAATTCAAGATCCTTAAGATGCTGTTGGAACGTCCGGGATGCATCTTCACGAAGCGTCAGATCTTCGAGCGGGTCTGGGAGGACGCTTACGCCGGGGATGATAACACGGTCATGGTGCATATCAGCAATCTCAGAAGGAAGCTCGAGGATGGGGAAGAGGAAGGGCCGCTGATCCGGACGGTCAAAGGACTTGGATATAAGATTGAGAAAGAGTCAAGGGTATCATGAGGGAACGGATGAAGATGAGAGGAAGAAGAGATAAGGGCAGTGTGTTTCGGCAGCTGGTGGCAAGCTATATTGTATTTGCGGCGGTATCGGTGTTCTTCTTATATTTATGTATGTTCGGCGTGCTGATCTTCATCGGCGGAGGGAATCTGGAAACTCTGGCGCCTTATGAGCTGGTAGACAGTAAAGGGAATGTCGGTGATATCAGCCATTTTGAAAATCTCGGCGGCTGGATCGAGCAGCTTGACAGCTCTTATCATGTGACGGAGGTGTACGGAGAGAAGAAGGACGAGGTTATGTGCTACACTATGGAGGAGCTTACGGAGTATCTGTCAACGGACAATCTGGTGGAAAGTACGACCTCCGCCAGTGAGTACAGAGGTTACTTGAAGTCAGTACAGACAGAGGGCGCGACAACCTATTACCTTATGAAGATCGCAAGAGATGCGCTGCGGATGAGTTATACTTATGATATAGGAAAGAACAGCCAGTCTGTCCGGGTGGCGGTGGCGGTGGTTCTCTTCTTCTTCCTGTTGTTTCTTGCAAGCTGTTTCCTGATGAGCGCGTATCTGTCACGGCGGATCAGGAAACCGCTCCAGAAGATCATCTGCGGTATGGAGAGGGTGAAGGCGGGGGACAGCAGTGTCCGGCTTGATTTTGAGGCGCAGAGGGAGTTTGCAGAGATCCGCGATACATTCAATATGATGATCGGGCAGTTGGATGCCCAGAAGCGGGAGAAGCAGCTTAATGAGGAGAAGAAGAACCGGATGCTTCTTGAGATCTCCCACGATATCAAGACTCCGGTGTCCACTATCAAGAGCAGCGCCAATGTGCTGGAGGAGGGGCTTGTGAAGCCGGAAGAGGTGCCGAGATATTATCGGATTATCGACCAGAAGGCAGGGCGTGTCGATACGTTGGTGAACGATCTGTTCCTGCTCCTTCGGATGGAGGACGGAGATTACCGGATGCAGGTGGAGCGGACGGACTTGTGTGAGCTGACCCGCCAGATCTGCGCGGATTATTATGAGGAGCTTACGGGGCGGGGGCTTGAGTTTAAGATCCAGATTCCGGAAGAGCCGGTTTATGCAGAGGTTGACCGGAAGGAATTTCCAAGGGTGATAGAGAACCTTCTGGGAAATGCGGTGAAATACAACAGAACCGGGTCTGAGGTGTCGGTGGAGGTGCGCCGGGAGGGCGGCAAAGCCAGGATCCTGGTACAAGACGACGGAACTGCGGTCAGTGAGGAACTGCGCCCAGTGCTGTTCGATCCATTCGTGAGGGGAGACCGGGCGAGACAGACCAGCGGCGGAACCGGGCTTGGGCTTGCCATCGCGGGGAAGATCGTTAAGAAGCACGGCGGCAAGATCTGGTATGAGCGTATGGAGGGGGAGAATGTGTTCACCGTGGTTCTCGGTTAATTTCCAAAAAAACCCGAAAAAGCGCAAATAATGCTTGCAATTCTTCTTTCCATCTGTTAAGATACTAGTGTTGTGAGTCTGCTTGTCAGACTATATATGGAGCGTTAGGAGGTGCAGTCATGGCTAAATGTGCTATTTGTGAAAAGGGTGCTCACTTTGGGAACAATGTAAGCCACTCTCATAGAAAGACACCAAAGATGTGGAAATCAAATGTTAAGTCAGTTCGTGTTAAGACGGAGAATGGTGGAACAAAGAAGATGTATGTTTGTACTTCTTGCTTAAAGTCAGGAAAAGTTGAGCGTGCATAGGGAAGATTAAAACTCAGATTTCATTTCGGGATCTGAGTTTTTATTTGTTGTAATATATGGAAAAAAAGGGTATAATATCCCTAGTGTACCATAGTTCAGAAGGATGACAGGAGGTTTCAGATATGAAAGGATGTATGAGTACGGATCTTGGAATCGTTACGATCGATCCGGAGGTGGTAGCGAAGTACGCAGGAACCGTTGCAGTGGAATGTTTTGGTATAGTAGGAATGGCTGCGGTGAATATGAAGGACGGGCTGGTGCATTTGCTTAAGAGAGAGAGCCTGACGAAGGGGATCAAGGTAGCGATATCGGATGAGAACCATATCAGTATCAACTTTCATATTGTTGTCGCATATGGTGTGAGTATTTCAGCCGTGACTGAGAATTTGATCAGCAATGTAAAATATAAAGTAGAAGAATTTTCAGGGATGCCGGTAGATAAGATCAATATCTACATTGAAGGCGTTAAAGTCATCGATTAAGTTAAGGAGGAACATAAGAAGTGGCTACGAAGACGATTAATGTGGATATGCTTGCGAAGATGTTCTTGGCAGGTGCACAGAATATTGAGGCGAAGAAAGAATATATCAATGAACTGAACGTATTCCCGGTACCGGACGGGGATACGGGGACGAATATGTCGCTTACGATCATGGCTGCGGCGAAGGAAGTGACGGCGCTTGAGAAACCTGATATGAAGGAGCTTGCGAAGGCGGTCTCTTCCGGTTCTCTGCGGGGTGCAAGGGGGAATTCCGGCGTAATCCTGTCACAGCTTCTAAGAGGCTTCACCAAGTCGATCCGCGAGGAGAAGCAGATCGACGTGAGAGGTCTTGCGGCGGCCTGCGCAAGGGCGAGAGATACGGCGTACAAGGCGGTCATGAAGCCGAAGGAGGGGACGATCCTTACGGTGGCAAGCGGTATCGCGGATAAGGCGGCCGAGATGGCGGAGGAGACGGACGATCTGGAGGTATTTCTCCCGGAAGTGATCCGTCATGCCGAGGAGGTGCTTGAGAAGACGCCGGATATGCTTCCGGTACTTAAGGAAGCCGGGGTTGTTGATTCCGGCGGCCAGGGTCTTGTGGAAGTGATCAGGGGAGCTTATGACGCATTCCTTGGGAAAGAGGTGGACTACAGCGCGATCGCTCCGGGAGCGGGAGCCGGTGTGAAGATCACGGCTTCTGACGCGGGCGAGGCGGCTGACATCAAGTTCGGATACTGTACGGAGTTCATCATCCTGACGGAGAAGGAATTCACGGACGAGAATGAGCAGGATTTCAAGGGGTATCTGTCTTCGATCGGAGATTCTATCGTCTGTGTCGCGGATGAAGATGTGGTGAAGGTGCATGTGCACACCAACGATCCTGGGCTTGCGATCCAGAGGGCGCTTACGTACGGCCAGCTGTCGCGTATGAAGATCGACAATATGCGTGAGGAGCACCAGGAGAAGCTGATCCGTGACGCCGAGAAGATCGCGGCGCAGGAAGCGGCAAAGAAGGAGTCGGAGAGCCAGGCTAAGAAGAGTGATGAACCAAGGAAGCCGATGGGATTCATCGCGGTGTCCATCGGGGAAGGGATGAACGAGATCTTCAAGGAGCTTGGGGTCGACCATATCATCGAGGGCGGCCAGACCATGAATCCCAGTACGGAGGATATGCTCAATGCCATTGACCAGGTGAACGCGGATTGTGTATTTATCCTTCCGAATAACAAGAATATCGTGCTTGCCGCGAATCAGGCGAAGGCGCTGGTAGAGGATAAGGAGATCGTGGTGATCCCTGCGAAGACGGTTCCTCAGGGCATTACAGCGATTATTAATTTCGTGCCGGAAGCCGGTGTGAAGGAGAATGAGGAAGCGATGCTGGAAGGCATCAAGAATGTGAAGTCCGGTCAGGTTACCTATGCGGTCAGGGATACGCACATTGATGATAAGGAGATCCATGAGGGCGATATCATGGGGATCGGCGATGCGGGGATCCTTGCGGTAGGCAGAAGTGTGGAAGAGACGACGAAGGAACTGCTGGCGCAGCTTGTGGATGAGGATTCTGAACTGATCAGCTTGTATTACGGCGAGGAAGTGAAGGAAGAGGACGCCGAGCGGTTTATCGCACAGATTGAGGAGATCTATCCGGATCTGGATGTGGATGCGCATTTTGGCGGACAGCCGATCTATTATTATGTTCTCGCAGTCGAGTAACTATGATAGATAAGACGAGTATCAAGGAACTGAAAGGAATCGGTGAAAAGACGCAGAGATTATTCGAGAAAGTCGGCGTCAGTACGGTGGGCGACCTGGTCCGGTACTATCCCAGAGGGTATGACGTCTATGAAGAACCGATTCCTGTAAGCGAGCTGGAGGAAGGGCGGACGCAGACGGTTAGCGGCGCGATCTATGGAAGGGTACAGGTGGCGGGCACCGCGAAGATGCAGGTGACGACGCTGTATCTGAAGGATCTCACCGGGACGCTTAAGGTGATCTGGTTCCGTATGCCATTCCTTCGGAGTACATTTGCCAAGGGCGGCGCGCTTACCCTGCGGGGAAGAGTGGTGCGAAGAAGGGACGGCCTGGTGATGGAGCACCCGGAGATGTTCTATCCAAGCGAGAAGTACACCGACAGGCTGAATACGCTGCAGCCGCTCTACGGCCTGACTTCGGGCCTTACCAATAATGCGGTGATGAAGGCGGTCCGGCAGGCTCTGGACGGGATGGATCTTGCGGCGGATAGCCTGCCCGGCAGACTCCGGCTTAAGTATGGACTGGCAGAATATAATTATGCGGTGCGCGGGATTCATTTCCCGGAGGATAAGGAAGTGTTCTATCACGCCAGAGAACGTCTGGTATTCGAGGAATTCTTGGCATTCATCCTGTCCATACGCAAGCTTAAGGATAAAAATGAAAAACTTGCGAATGAATATAGAATGGAGATGAAGCCGGAGGTGGAAGCCTTCGTACAAGGCCTTCCTTATCAGCTTACAAATGCGCAGCAGAAGGTCTGGACGGAGATCTTAAGGGATATATCCGGCGATACAGCTATGTCCAGGCTGGTGCAGGGAGACGTGGGCTCCGGCAAGACGATCGTGGCGGTTCTTGCCCTGATGACTGCGGCGCTGAACGGATATCAGGGGGCAATGATGGCACCTACAGAAGTGCTGGCAAGACAGCATTATGAATCGGTCACGAGTTTATTCGAGACTTACGGCATCAAGATCAAAGTAGTTCTTCTGACCGGGTCCATGACGGCAAAGGAGAAGCGCAGGGCCTATGACCGGATCGAGTGCGGGTATGCGAAGGTCATCATCGGTACTCACGCGCTGATCCAGGGTGCGGTGAATTACGACTGTCTGGCTCTTGTGGTGACGGACGAGCAGCACAGATTCGGTGTGAAGCAAAGAGAAGCATTTGCCAGGAAGGGCGGTGTTCCCCACGTGCTGGTCATGAGCGCGACGCCCATTCCAAGGACGCTTGCCATTATCCTGTATGGGGATCTCGATATATCCGTGATCGACGAGCTTCCGGCAAACCGTCTGCCCATCAAGAACTGTGTGGTGGACACAGGGTATCGTCAGACGGCATATACATTCATGAAGAAGCAGGTGGCAGAAGGGCGGCAGTGTTATGTGATCTGTCCCATGGTCGAGGAGAGCGAGAGCATAGAGGCGGAGAATGTCATCGACTATGCGTCCATGCTGCAGAGCGAGATGGGAGACGGAATCAGTGTGGCGTATCTGCACGGGAAGATGCGGCAGACCGAGAAGGACGATATCATGGACCGTTTCGGGAGAAATGAGATCCAGATCCTGGTGTCGACAACTGTCATCGAAGTAGGGATCGACGTGCCTAACGCGGCGGTGATGATGGTCGAGAATGCGGAACGGTTTGGGCTGGCTCAGCTCCATCAGCTTCGCGGAAGGGTCGGAAGAGGAAGGCATCAGTCCTATTGTATCTTCATGAGCGGTTCGAAGTCGAAGGAGACGAAAGAGCGTCTCTCTATTTTAAATAAATCTAACGACGGATTCAAGATTGCCAGTGAAGATCTGAGGCTTCGCGGACCTGGCGATCTGTTCGGTATCCGGCAGAGCGGACTGATGGATTTCCGGCTTGGCGACGTGTATCAGGACGCGAAGATCCTTCAGATGGCCAATGAGGCTGCGGATGAGCTTTTAGAAACTGAAAATGACTGGGTGAAGAATCTTCCAGATTATGAAACAACTTCCAGTGTAATAATCTGAATCCTCCATATACTATCGGTGTACCAAAAAGAAAGGTACAATTCAAGTTACAAAAAGGAGGAGACAATTATGACAAGTTCATCAAACAGAGCAGCCGTACCAGAGGCTAAGGGAGCATTAGACAAGTTCAAATATGAGGTGGCAAACGAGTTGGGAGTACCGCTTACAGATGGTTACAACGGCGACCTGACTTCCAGACAGAACGGTTCTGTCGGCGGTTATATGGTTAAGAAGATGATCGAACAGCAGGAAAAGCAGATGGCTGGCAAATAACAGCGGATCTTTCAGATCGCTGCAGGAAGTCTTAACAGACTTTTGAATGAAATTGGGGCAAATGGGTTTTCGAACCTGTCTGTCCCAAATTTCATGTATGGATCTGGTATTTACGGCTTTGTGGGAGAATATGTAAAAAATTGTCAATATAAGTAGCACGGTTTTTCAATAAAATCAGACAAATTGTTGCGGCATCCGATAAAAAGTGTTATGATATTTACAGAGTTACATGAGAGAATTTTCGAAGAAGAAAAATGCGAATGCTTCTGATGGGGTGTTCTTTCCCATTCATCAAACGGAACTACATAATAAGCATTCCGTTTTCTACATAACCCGGGCAGGGGGACATCTCTATGAGAGCAGGCTGCGATGCCTGTTCTTTTTCAGTTGGGTACACCCCAATTGGCATATTTTACAATGCTTCATATTACAATAGTAATAATCGATAACAGACCAACAAGGAGCCAGTGTATGAAAAAAATTGTGGCAGTTTTATGCAGCGTCCTGTTATGTGTGCAGCCGGTGTACGCGATGCAGGTTCGGGAGCCGATTCTGTATACGGATACAGGGACGCAGGAACAGGAAGAAGACGGTGTGCAGCCGGAAGCTGAAGCGGATGCCGGTGAAGCAGATGGAACAGGGGAACAGAATAGCAGCATGGGCGGGTTAAATGTCAGCGCGCCTTCCGCTGTCCTGATGGAAGCTTCTACAGGACAGGTGATCTATGACAAGGATGCGGACAGTAAGCGTCCGCCGGCGAGTGTAACCAAGGTTATGACGCTGCTTTTGATCTTCGACGCGTTAAATGACGGGAAGATCAAGCTGGAGGATCAGGTGACGACTTCGGAGTATGCGGCATCTATGGGTGGGTCACAGGTGTTTTTGGAACCGGGAGAAGTGCAGACGGTGGATACGCTTATTAAGTGTATCTCTGTGGCGAGTGCCAATGACGCGTGTGCGGCATATTATAAAAGTAGAATGGAGGATATCTGATATGGGGAAAGTATTTAACGCAGCGGCCGACTGTAAGTCGCAATTGCACTATATGGTTGATATCAGCGGGCGGATAGAAGAGATTAAGCGTCTGGTAGACCGCGGGGAGTATTTCACAATTAACCGGGCGCGTCAATACGGTAAGACAACCACACTGCGCGCTTTGAAGCGAATCCTGGATAAGGAGTATCTGGTGGTCAGCCTGGATTTTCAAAAGATGGGGGATACTAAGTTTCGGAATGAGAATATATTTTCCATTGCGTTTGCCAGACTATTCCTGCGGTCGCTTCAGGGAAGCTTAGGATGTGATGACGGACAGGTGGGAAAATCTGTTGAAGCTTTGTCAAAGACCGTACAAGAAGGCGGAGGCGGTCTTGAATTATTGGAACTGTTCGAGTATCTGGGTGATATATGTTCTATTTCAGCAAAGCCCATCGTGCTGATGATAGATGAAGTTGACAGTGCGGCTAATAATCAGGTTTTTCTGGATTTTCTTGCGCAGCTGAGAGCCTGTTACATTGACAGGGATGTTACACGGACATTTCAGTCGGTGATACTTGCGAGTGTATATGATGTAAGAAATCTAAAGCGGAAAATACGGACAGAGGACGAACATAAAGTTAATAGCCCGTGGAATATTGCCGGGGATTTCAATGTTGAGATGAGTTTTTCAGCGCTGGATATATCCGGTATGCTTGCATGCTATGAAGAAGATCATCATACTGGGATGAATGTAGGGAAAATATCAGAACTCTTGTATGAGTATACATCGGGATATCCGTTTCTGGTATCAAGACTCTGTCAGATCGTGGATGGGAGAATAGCAGGAAGCGTTGATTTCCCGGATAAAGTCTCTGCATGGACAAGGGATGGGATTCTTGAAGCGGTTAAGGCGTTATTGTGTGAAAAGAATATGCTGTTCGAATCTTTGGCCAATAAGCTTGAAGAATATCCTGAATTAAAGGAAATGCTGTCCTCCATATTATTTTCCGGGGACAAGATTACATTCAACCATGATAATTATGTAATCGACCTGGCGTCTATGCTTGGATTCGTAAAGAATGATCATGGTACGCTGGTTATCGCGAACCGCTTGTTCGAGACACGGCTCTATAATCTGTTCTTATCAGAAGAAGAAATCAGCGGCAAAATATTCGCGGCAGGCACAACGGACAAGAATCAGTTTATACAAAACGGCAAATTGAATATGGACCTGGTCCTGAAAAAATTTATGATGTGCTGGGAGGAGTTGTATAGTTCGGCAGATGAAAAATTTATTGAGGATAACGGACGAAAGTTTTTCCTCTTATTTTTGAAACCGATCATTAATGGGATAGGAAACTATTATATCGAATCCAGAACCAGAGATCATGGAAGGACGGATGTAATCGTAGATTACCGGGGAGAGCAATTTGTTGTTGAGACTAAGATATGGAGGGGAAACGAGTATAAAGGAGATTGCATTGGGAGAGAGGACGATACTGGAAGTTGTGGTCTGAAAATACAAAGAAAAAGGGGGAATCTGTTGGGATAATAGGTTCCCCCTTTTTCTTATCGTTCTTTTAGCCAATAGCCCATGCGCTCGATCAACTGCGGGATATTCAGCGGTTTAGCGATGTGTCCGTTCATTCCCGATTCATGGCTTGCAGCCATATCTTCCACGGAAGCGTTGGCGGACAGGGCGATGATCGGGATGGCTGCTGCGTCAGGACGCGGAAGCTTGCGGATCGCGCGTGTGGCGTCGAAACCGTTCATTACAGGCATCTGTATATCCATAAGGATCATATCGTAGTATCCAGCGGGCATCTCCGCGAAGCGCTGAAGGCCTTTTCTGCCGTCTGCGGCGCATTCTACCATCGCATCAAGCTCGCCTATGAGTTCCATGGCAATCTCCTGATTAAGCTCGTTGTCTTCCACAAGAAGGATCCTGCGTCCGTAAAATGAGACGCCGGCAGGTGCATCGGATGTCTCGGACGGCAGTCTGTCGGATACCTCAGCCGAGGTCTGGAGCCTTAGGATTACGGTTACGGTAATCTGAGTTCCTTCCCCGAATCTGCTCTTCACACTGATCGTTCCGCCCATCATGCGGGCAATGTTCTGGGCGATCGTCATACCCAGGCCGACCCCGTCGATCCGGCTGACATTGGGATCGTCTGCACGGCTGAAAGGCTCGAAAATATGCTGGATGAATTCTTCCTCTATGCCGATCCCGCTGTCACGGAAAACGAAATTATAAGAGCTGCAGCCATGCTCGCTGGATTCATGTTCGGCTACGGATATCTCAAGTGTGCCGCCGACGAGGGTATAGTTGACGGAATTCCATAATATATTCATGATCATCTGCTGCAGGCGCATCCGGTCTCCGAGAATCTCTTCGTGCACCACCTGCATAGGGTTGATCTTAAGCGTAAGGTTCTTCGCGCGGACATCGGGGAGAACGGCTTCGCTGATCTCCTGCATCAGATCCGACAGGCAGAATGCTTCGGCTTCCAGCTTAAAATTCCCGGATTCGATCTGGCTGATATCCAGGATCTCATTCAGCGTTGAGAGAAGCTGCTGGCTGGATAAAGACGCCTTGCTAAGACAATCCTGTACCCGGACGTGATCTTCCACATGGTCAGACGCGATCTTAAGCATGCCGATGATGCCGTTCATCGGAGTCCGTACATTATGGCTCATACAAGAGAGGAAGTTCCGCTTGGATGCATTGGCCTGGTCGGCAGCTTCGCATGCTGCCTGGAGGGCCTGCTGCTCCCGCATCTCCTTGCGCTTACTCTCCGTTACGTCCTGTGCGGCATAGACGATAGAGCGTGCCTTACCGTCCGCGTCTGTCTGAGACAGCACGGCCGTGCTGCGGATCCAACCGTATTCTTCCGGCTTCGTCACAGACTGTTCCGGGAGCTTGCGGTACGCAAGGGTTACATAAGGGTTCTTCCGGCTAAGCTTCTTCTTAAGGTTCTTAGTGCTGAGAACCTTAAGATATTCTTCACGGTCGTCTGGATGGACGAAGGTCTCGGCATAGATTCGAAGACCGGTCTCATAGTCGACTTCATTGTCCAGAGCCTTTTTGACTTCAGGAAGCTGCTGAGTTACGCTGCGGAAAAAATCCTGCTCCAGATCTGCATAATAGGTCGCGAAGAACATGCCGCTTAAGGAACGGATGATGTCGGCCTGCTCCTGTTCGCCTTTCAGGCGGATCTCTTCTTCCAGCTTTTCCCGGGTAATGTCCCGGCCCAGGATATTGACGGACATCCGATTCCCCTGGCGGGCATAGATCACATGCTGCTCCATCCACCGCAGAGAGGTTCCCAGGATGCGGTACTGACAGATCTCTTCGGAATAATCTCTTGTATCCGCTGCCTTCTGATACAGATGCTCCGGGCTCATGACCTTCTGGAAGATGTATGCATCCTCAGGATTAACGGTAGTTTCCAGCAGATTGTGAAAATACTGATGATAATTGCCAGAAAAGCTGTTCTGCATCTTACTGTCTTCATTGATCCAGACCCGCTCACACTGGCCGTTCTCCAGATAAACGGTGGTCATGACGCTGTAACGGGACTTAAGGATCGCCGCAAGCTGCATATCTCTGAGTGTAAGGGTATGCTCCTGGCGCACACGCTTGTCTACATTCTGCAGCGCCAGGATCGTGTAATTCTTGGTGCCGTGGTTCTGGCCGAAGTAAGCGATCACTGCCATATAGCGGTATTCGTGATCTTCTTCCCCGCGCCACTGGCAGAGCATATCCGCCTTCTCGACGGAAGAGTCTTTGGTCTGGCGCAGGCCGTCCAGAGAGAAGCTGTGACAGAATTTGTCTCTGTCTGAGGGATGAATCTGCTTGAGCAGACGGGAACTCATGATCTCGTTCCACTGTACAGTCCATGATTTCCAGCCGGTATGAGTATGTCCGTTCTCCCGGACAAGGTTCGCCTCCCCTGTATCCAGATCGATTCCGTATATGCCGAAGTTCTGTTCTCCCAGGGTTCGGATGACCTCTTGAACGCGCAGGCTGGCATCATCAAGCTCCAGGCTCTCCTGCAGGATATCGTGTACATCCTTGACGTATAGGAAAATGAATATGTCGTCGCTCGCCGGATCGGGGTCTGGAACGACTTCCATCAGATTCCAGCGGTAATCATCGCCGGAGCGTCTGCGGTAACAGCAGCTTAAGGATTTCTTGCCGGACTTTAAGGCGCTTGTCATATGTTCCGGGCGGGTAAAGGAGATAAAATTATTCATATCGTCCGGGTGTATGCCGCCATTGTAGATGAACTGCCCAAGCCAGCTTGAGAAGATGTCTGTTCCATAGGCGAAGGCCCGGTCCTCAGGGTTGATCTTCACCACTTCATAGCGGTCTTCTGAGAGATTGACCCGGAGAATCTTGTGATAGGTATTGCTGATAGACTGCGTATGCGGCGCCACCATGATAATAAATGCGGGAATCTTGTCCTCCCACAGTGTCCGGACGGCTATGATATCGACCATCTCTCCGAATATATTGTTGTAGTTGATAGTCTGGTTCTCTTGTTTGTCTCCTATAGCCAGAAGCGGGCAGTTTGCGCAGGATTGGCTGCCGAGCTTCTGGCAGGGCATTCCCTTTTTAATATGGGGAGCCACCTCGCGTACCCGTTCATTATAATGCAATATAGTATGATCGTCCTCACGGATAATGAAGATTCCGGTAGACGGGATCGAGCGTAGTATTTTCTCATATTCTTTGATATTCACGGTTCCACCTTCGTTCTTAGCATTTCTTACATTATAACATATTCTGATGTAATTACCAGATATTCCTGTGGTTTGGTTTGCAGGTTTCTTGACGGAAAAGTAATTAAGGAAGGTGATCTGAGCATAGATTAATAAAAATGGGTTGCTGAGTCAGGAGAGAAGCTGATGTGCGGCAAAAATGACGCAAAAAAAGATTGCCTGTGCCAAGAGAGAGGTTGGTGTGCGCAAAATGTACAAAATGTGCAAAAAGAGACGGAGAAAGGACCGCAGGAAAAAGAATCACAGGAAAAAGGAACAAAGGCGGGAATTGTGAAGACCGCGCGGGTGATATATGGGACGAAGACGCTGGTTTCGTGTATGGAAGCTGTTATGAGGCTGCATGATTAGACCGGCGCGGACGGGAGGGAGAGAGATTATGGAGGAGAAGACAAAAGCAGCGTTGTATCTTCGGCTGTCGAAGGAGGACAAAGATAAGCTGACGAAGGGAGACGACAGCGCCAGCATCCAGAATCAGAGGCTTCTGCTGACAGACTATGCGCTTGCACATGACTGCCAGATCGTAGATGTCTATTCCGATGACGATGAGAGCGGGCTTTTTGACACGAGGCCGGAATTCGAGAGAATGCTGACGGATGCGAAGCTTGGCAGATTCAACGTTGTGATTGCCAAATCGCAGTCCAGATTCTCCCGCAATCTGGAGCATATTGAGAAGTACCTGCATCATGACTTTCCCAATCTCGGCATCCGGTTTATCGGGGTGGTTGACGGGGCGGATACCGCCGATTCCAACAATAAGAAATCGCGGCAGATCAATGGATTGGTGAATGAATGGTACTGTGAGGACTTATCTGAGAATATTAGGAGCGCATTTCGGGCAAAGATGAGAAACGGCCAATATCTCGGTGCATCCTGTCCGTACGGATATGTGAAGGATCCCAAAGACCGCAACCATCTGGTGGCGGATGCGTACGCGGCAGACGTTGTACGCAGAATCTATAAGCTCTATCTTAAAGGATACGGGAAAGCAAGGATCGCGAGGCTTTTGACCAGGGAGGGCGTGCTGATCCCTACTCTGTATAAGAGGAAGATCCTTGGTATCAACTACCGGAACGCCCATGAGTGCGAGACTACCGGAAGATGGTCGTATCAGACTGTACATACCATATTGAACAATGAAGTATATATCGGGAGTGTCGTGCAGAATAAGTATCGGAATATTTCCTATAAGGATAAGAAGCATATCAGGCAGCCAAAGGAGCAATGGATCAGGGTTGAGGACATGCATGAAGCGATTATCGATCAGGATACGTTCAGAAAGGTACAGGAGAGGCAGAAACTCCGTACGAAGCAGGTAAACGGCGGAGGGGAGATATCGATATTTGCCGGGATACTGATCTGTGCGGATTGTAAACATGCTATGGTGAAGACATATGAGCGCAGAGGAAGCCGCAGATTTAAGGGATATTGTTGTAAGACATATAAGACGCAGGGAAAGGACTGCTGCCGAAGCCATGCCGTCAACTATGAAGAGCTGTGCCGCGCTGTACTGCGTTCTCTTAAGGAGGAAGCAGAAAGGATCCTGACTCCGGAAGACATCATGTATCTAGAGCAGGTGAGAGCTGAGTGTGAAAAAGGAAGTAAAAAGGATTATGAGGCCCGGCTTCAATGTTTGGAGAGAGAGTTAAGGCGCAGGGAAGCATATAAGCGTAAGACCTATCAGAATTATATGGATGAACTGATCTCAAAGGAAGAGTATCTGTCCTATGTCAGAGAATTCGAGAGGGATATTGCCGATCTGAAGGAAAATTACAGAAATATGAAGGAACAGGATTCGGAGCGTAAATGTGCGGATATGAAAGAAGATGACTGGCTTAAGAGGTTTGAAAATTATATTGGAGTGGAGGAGCTTACGAGGGAGATAGTCGTGGAACTGATTGAAAAAATAGAAGTCAATGAGGACGGGTCAGTGAATATATATTACAAATTCCAGCCGCCCAACCGAATCGCTGTCCATGAAAATAAAACAGGCGAGGGCACAAAGTCTTGATTAAAACCAACCAAACAGTGTGCCCTTTTGGGAAGGAGATTTAAATTAATTGTATTATACTATATAATTGGTGTGATGTAAAGCTTATTTGCGTATTTTCTTAAAATTTTTTGATTATTTTATCAATATATAGTATGTGTCTGGTTATTTGTGCGGCGTTAAAACTAGTCGGTCTACTTTATGGAAACGACGCATGTGTGGCAATGGCAGAACATATCTGCGGCAATGAGGAAGAGTTTGTAGCACAGATGAACCAGAGGGCGCAGGGGCTTGGAATGGCCAATACACAATTTATAAACTGTAACGGGCTGGATGCGGACGGTCATCTGACTACGGCGAGGGATATTGCGCTGATGTCAAGGGAGCTGATCACCAAGTATCCGCAGATCCATGATTACTGTACGATCTGGATGGAAAATATCACCCATACGACCAAGAAGGGAACGTCGGAATTCGGTTTATCTAACACGAATAAACTGATCCGTCAGTATGAATATGCGACAGGGCTTAAGACAGGATCAACCAGCAAGGCGAAGTTCTGTGTATCGGCAACGGCGAAGAAGGACGATACAGAGCTAATCGCAGTCATTATGGCAGCGGAAGACAGCAAGGCGCGTGTCCGGGATGCGATTGCTCTCTGCAATTATGGATTCGGGAAATGTAATAAGTATCAGGAGGATGCTGTAAAGCCGATAAAACCTGTGAAGATCGCAAGAGGCGTGAAAGGAAATGTCGAAGCGGCGCAGAAGGAGCCATTTACATATATCGACACCACAGGGACGGATCTGAAAGGGATGAAGCGGAAGGTAGTTATGAAGAAGAAGCTGGAGGCGCCTGTCAAAAAGGGAGATAAGATCGGGGAGGCGATATATTATCTGAACGATTCGGAGGTCGGACGTCGGGATGTCGTGGCTGAGGAGTCGGTCGGGAAGATCAGTTACCAGAGCGCGCTGGTAGATGCGGCTGAAGGGTGGATGCTCTGAGAAGTGAGCAAATG
>CANDQP010000047.1 GCA_947388185.1 uncultured Dorea sp.
TTCATTTTATGATAGACTTAGACGGTGGACCTTGTGTGGCGAAGAGATTGTCGGGGTGCGGTTCGGGAACGGAGTATCTGGCAGTGACGCCATGGGGGGATTTGTATCCGTGTCATCAGTTTGTAGGACAGGAAGAATTCCTGATGGGAAATGTGGAAGACGGTATCATAAAGCCGGAGATTGCAGATGATTTCCGAAGCTGCAATGTATATTCGAAGGAGAAATGCAGGGATTGTTTCGCGAAATTCTACTGCAGCGGGGGCTGTATGGCGAATGCGTATCATTTCCACGGCACGATCCATGACACCTATGATATAGGATGCGAGATGCAAAGAAAGCGCGTGGAATGCGCGATCATGATCAAAGCAGCGCTTGCAGAATAGCTGCAGACAGAGAAGCGCTTCGGGAAACCGGCATGGCAGGATTTTCCGGGAATACTTAAGGATGTAGAAAGGAAGTTAATCAATCATGAAGAAGAACAAAGGTATCATCAGCCTGGTGCTGACAGTGGTGCTGATCGCGTTGATGGGCTTCACGGTGATCGTCGGGTTTGGCAAGACCGGGACCGGCGCGATGAAGAATATCAAGCTTGGCCTTGATCTTGCAGGCGGTGTCAGTATCACGTACCAGGTGAAGGATAAGAATCCGTCGGATGAGGAGATGAGCGACACCATCTATAAGCTTCAGAGACGTGTGGAGCAGTACAGTACAGAGTCCAGTGTCTACCAGGAAGGAAGCGACAGGATCAATATTGAGATCCCGGGTGTGACGGATGCCAACAAGATCCTGGATGAGCTTGGCAAGCCGGGGGCCCTGGAATTCAAGACCGAGGACGGCGAGACGGTGATCACCGGTGCGGACGTGCAGACTGCAACCGCGAAGGCCGGCGAGGATAAGATGGGGAACCGTGAGTACAGTATTGAACTGAGCCTGAATGAGGATGGAAAAGAGAAGTTTGCCAAGGCTACCAGGGAGAATATCAATAAGCCGATCTCCATTATCTATGACGGCGCAGAGATCAGCAGTCCGATCGTACAGAGTGAGATCCCGGACGGACTGGCATATATCTCAGGGAATTTTACCTATGAATCGGCGGATAATCTGGCTTCCACCATCCGAATCGGCGGATTGAAGCTGGAGCTTGAAGAGCTGCGTTCCAATGTAGTGGGCGCCCAGCTTGGAGAGCAGGCCATCAGCACCAGTTTGAAGGCAGGTGCGATCGGTCTGGCATTGATCATTATCTTTATGATCTTCGTATATTATCTTCCGGGACTTGCATCAGGCCTGGCGCTTCTGATCTATACAGAGCTGGTACTGGTGATCCTGAATGCATTCAACATTACATTGACGCTGCCCGGAATCGCCGGTATTATCCTTGGCATTGGTATGGCGGTGGATGCGAATGTTATTATATTTGCCCGTGTGCGCGAGGAGATGACACGCGGGAAGAGTGTGAAGAATTCTCTGAAGACAGGTTTCCAGAAGGCTATGTCGGCGATCGTGGACGGTAACGTGACGACTCTGATCGCGGCGGCGGTATTGTGGTTCAGAGGGTCAGGTCCGGTTAAGGGATTCGCCCAGACATTGGCGATCGGTATTATCGTGTCTATGTTTACAGCCCTTGTGGTTACAAGATTGATCGTCTTCGCCTTCTATGCGGTAGGCTTACGCAAGGAAAGCCTCTATTACCGTCCAAGGAAGGAGAGAGAGCCGATCGCTTTCGTCGAAAAGAGGAAGGTGTTCTTCGTTATCTCAGCAGTATTGATCGTTGCGGGATTTGCGGCTATGGGAATCAATTCCTCAGGAGGAAAGGGTGCGTTTGCGTACAGTCTGGAGTTTGAGGGCGGTACATCTACGAATGTAACCTTCAAGGAGGATTATTCTATAGATGAGATCGACGACAAGATCGTTCCTGTAGTTGAAGAAGTAACGGGTGACAATAACGTACAGACTCAGAAAGTTGCGGGGACCAACCAGATCATTATCAAGACGATAACGCTGGATCTTAAGCAGCGTGAAGCTCTGAACCAGGCGATGGTGGATGAGTTCAAGGTAGATGACTCCCTGATCACGGCCGAGAATATCAGCTCTACCGTAAGTAACGAGATGCGTCAGGATGCGGTTGTTGCGGTGATTATCTCAACCATCTGTATGCTGCTGTATATCTGGTTCAGGTTCAAGGATATCCGTTTCGCGGCCAGTGCGATCCTCGCGCTGCTGCATGACGTGCTGGTGGTTATCGGCTTCTATGCGATCGCGCGCATCTCAGTGGGCAATACATTCATTGCATGTATGCTAACGATCGTCGGATACTCGATCAATGCAACTATCGTAATATTTGACCGTATCCGTGAAGAACTGCACTATCAGACGAAGAAGACGGATCTGATAAATGTGGTGAACAAGAGTATCACACAGACGCTCACCAGAAGTATCTATACCTCTCTGACGACGTTTGTGATGGTAGCGATCCTCTTCATCATGGGTGTAAGCTCTATCCGTGAGTTCGCAGCACCTCTGATGATGGGAGTTATCTGCGGAGCATATTCTTCCGTATGTATCACGGGTGCACTGTGGTATGTAATGCGGACGAAGATCGCAAAGAAGAAATAATAATAGAGCAGCCATTGTTGTAGGGGTATGACATGGCTGCTTTTTGATATAGGAGAATAGAACATGGAACGGTGGGTATTATTAAGGAAGGGTGCAGACTTTGAAGCGATCGGCAGGCGGTTTGGGATCAGTCCCAGGCTTGCCTGTCTGATCAGGAATCGGGAGATAATTGGGGAGAATGCGGTTGACAGGTATCTGAACGGAACGCTTGCAGATCTCTATGACGGTACGTTGCTGAAAGGGATGGATCAGGCGGTCGGGATCTTGAAGGAGAAGATAGAGGGGCGGCAGAAGATACGTGTGATCGGAGATTATGATATCGATGGGGTGAATGCGACCTACATATTGATGGAGGGCCTGGAGATGCTTGGCGGGGATGTGGATATGGATATTCCGGATAGGATCGCGGATGGTTATGGGTTGAATGTGAACCTGATCGAGCGGGCATACCGGGAGGGAATCGATACGATCATTACCTGCGATAACGGGATTGCGGCGGCCAAAGAGATCGCCTATGGGAAGAGCCTGGGGATGACGGTGGTCGTGACGGATCATCACGAAGTTCCCTATGATGAGGAGGAAGAGGAGAGGCATTATCTTCTTCCGGCGGCGGACGCGGTGATCGACCCTAAGCAGCCGGGCTGTGAGTATCCCTTCAAGGGGCTGTGCGGGGCGGCGGTTGCGTATAAGCTTGTGGAGGCGCTCTGTAAGGCAATGGAAAGAGACATTGAAGCGCTGAAGCATCTGGTTGAAAATGTTGCGATCGCTACTGTGGGAGATGTGATGGATCTGGAGGATGAGAACCGTATCTTCGTAAAAGAAGGCTTAAGAATGCTTGGATCGACGCAGAATCAGGGACTTAAAGCCCTGATAGAATGTACGAAGCTTGAGAAGTCCCAGATCCGGGCGTATCATATCGGGTTTATCCTGGGGCCGTGCCTGAACGCCAGCGGAAGGCTGGATACGGCAAAAAGAGCGCTTGAACTTCTTCGGGCGAAGGATCTCAAGGATGCGGATCGGCTTGCAGGAGATCTGAAAGCTCTGAATGACAGCAGGAAAGACCTGACGGAAGAGGCGGTCGCTCAGGCGAAGGAACAGGTGGAGAACGGCGGGCTTAAGAACGAAAGGGTGCTGGTGATCTATCTGCCCTCGTGCCATGAAAGTCTGGCGGGGATCGTCGCCGGAAGGATCCGGGAGAGCTTCTACAAGCCGGTATTCGTGCTGACGGATGCGGAAGAAGGGATCAAGGGTTCCGGGCGGTCTATCGACGCATATCATATGTACGAGGAGCTCAGCAAGTGCAAGGAGCTGTTTACGAAATTCGGCGGTCACAGGCTTGCGGCGGGACTGTCCTTAGAGAAAGAGAATCTGGAAGAATTCCGCCGCAGGATCAATGAGAACTGCAGCTTGAGCGAGGAGGAACTGACGGAGAAGGTGTCGATCGACATGGAGCTTCCCTTCTCGTGTGTGACGGAGCGGTTCATTCAGGAACTTTCGCTGATAGAGCCGTTCGGCAAAGGGAATACCAAGCCGGTGTTCGCGGTGCGGAGCGCAGAAGTCTTAAGCGGCAGGGTTCTTGGGAAGAACCGCGATACGCTGAAGCTTAGGCTTAAGGATGCATCCCAGACGGTGATAGACGCCTTATATTTTAAGCATGCGGATGAATTGTTAGGGGCGCTTGCGAAGCGGTACGGGAGACAAGCGGTGGAAGGGATGCTTATGGGGCAGAGGACGCGGATGACGCTGTCTGTCACATATTATCCGGGGCTTAACGAATATATGGGGCGGGTCACCCCTCAGATTACCATTACGCACTATCAGTAACAGGGTCAGATTGCAGCCGTACCGTTAGAGAAAATGTTGAAAAACCGGGAAACTAATGCTATACTAATGAAAGTATTGAAAAAGAATGAAAAACAGGAGTGAGGAACGTTATGAAGCCAATAGAAGAGTACGTCGTAAGTATACCGGATTTTCCGGAACCGGGAATTATATTCAGGGATGTGACCAGTGTACTGCAGGATGCCGAAGGACTGGCGCTTGCGATAGACCTGATGCAGGAGAAGCTTAAAGGTGTGGAGTTCGATCTGATCGCGGGGCCGGAGTCCAGAGGATTTATCTTCGGCGTTCCGATTGCCTACAATCTGCACAAGCCATTTATACCGATCCGTAAGAAGGGGAAGCTGCCAAGAGAGACGGCTTCCATTCAGTATGAACTGGAATATGGCACGGCAGAGCTGGAGATCCATAAGGATGCCGTCAGACCGGGACAGCGGGTGGTCATTATCGACGATCTGATCGCGACAGGCGGAACGAACGAAGCGATCGTCAAGCTGATCGAAGGTCTTGGAGGAAAGGTCGTGAAGACGGTCTTCCTGATGGAGCTTGCAGGGCTTAAGGGAAGAGAGAAGCTTGCGGGATACGATGTGGAATCTGTGATCGTGTATCCTGGGAAGTAAGACAGAAGCAGGCATTGCATATTTCAGGAAAGAGCTGATTGCGATGTTCACAAGAGAGAGAAAGAATGATAGAGGGAGGGGGGCACGAGCATGTCAGGAACAACAACTTATGAAGCAATTGATGACAGGATCGCGGCAGATTCGATCATGGTCGATCATGCGAAAGGGCTGGAGATCGTAGACGGTCATGCGGTCAAGGCGCCGGGGGATTATGAAGAACCGGACCGCCTGTATGGTATGCTGATCGCCCGTATACGCAAGTACCACCCGTCTACGGATGTGTCATTGATCGAGAAGGCATACCGTCTGGCTGCCGAAGCTCACGGGAACCAGTGCCGGAAGTCAGGGGAGCCGTATATCATCCATCCTCTCTGGGTTGCCATCATACTGGCGGATCTGGAGATGGATAAGGAGACGATCGCGGCAGGGATGCTTCACGATGTGGTGGAGGATACGGAGAACAGTGAGGAAGATATCAGAGAGCAGTTTGGGGATGAGGTGGCTCTTCTGGTGGACGGTGTCACGAAGTTAGGGAGGCTTTCTTATTCTTCGGACAAATTAGACGTCCAGGCGGAGAATCTAAGGAAGATGTTCCTTGCCATGGCGAAGGATATCCGTGTGATCATTATCAAACTTGCCGACCGGCTTCATAACTTAAGGACGCTGCAGTTCATGAAGCCGGTGAAGCAGAAGGAGAAGGCGAAAGAGACGATGGATATCTATGCACCCATCGCTCAGCGTCTTGGTATCTCCAAGATCAAGACAGAGCTTGACGATCTGGCGCTTAAGTATTCTCAGCCGGAGGTGTTCTTTGATCTCGTAGACCAGATCAATACCAGGAAGACAGAGAGAGAAGAATTCGTAGAGCAGATCGTGAATGAAGTGTCTGACCATATGAAGAATTCTAATATCAAGGCTGAGGTCAGCGGCCGGGTGAAGCATTTCTTCAGTATCTATAAGAAGATGGTGAACCAGGATAAGACGGTAGACCAGATCTACGATCTGTTCGCAGTGCGGATCATTGTGGAATCTGTGCGGGACTGTTATGCCGCCCTTGGAGTGATCCATGAGCTGTATACTCCGATTCCGGGGCGTTTCAAGGATTATATTGCCATGCCCAAGCCGAATATGTATCAGTCTCTTCATACGACGCTGATGAGTTCCGTGGGGCAGCCTTTTGAGATCCAGATCCGCACGGAGGAGATGCATAAGACGGCTGAGTATGGAATCGCCGCCCATTGGAAATACAAAGAATCCAACGACGGCAAGAAGAATGTGAAGGCCCAGGAAGAAGAGAAGCTAAGCTGGCTTCGGCAGATCCTGGAATGGCAGAGAGACATGTCGGATAACCGGGAGTTCATGAACCTGATCAAGGGTGATCTGGATCTGTTTGCTGAGGACGTATATTGTTTTACGCCCCAGGGAGATGTGAAGAATCTGCCCAACGGTTCTACGCCGATTGATTTCGCCTATATCATCCACAGTGCAGTGGGCAACAAGATGGTCGGCGCAAGGGTGAACGGCAAGCTTGTCAACATAGATTATAAGATACAGAACGGGGACAGGATCGAGATATTGACGTCCCAGAATTCCAAGGGACCAAGCCGTGACTGGCTTGGCATTGTCAAGAGTACTCAGGCGAAGAACAAGATCAACCAGTGGTTCAAGCGTGAATTCAAAGAAGAGAATATCGTCAAAGGAAAGGAACTGATCGCGTCCTACTGCAAAGCCAAATCCATTGTTCCAAGTAATATCATGGTCTCCAAATATCAGGAGATCGTGCAGAAGAAATACGGCTTCAAGGACTGGGATTCTGTTCTTGCGGCGATCGGGCACGGAGGCCTGAAGGAAGGCCAGGTGGTCAACCGGCTGGTAGAGGAGTACAGCAAGGAGCATAAGCAGGAGCTTACGGACGAAGGAGTCCTTGAGAAGGTTGCGGAGGCGGCGAAGAACAAGGTCCATATAGCCAAGTCAAAGAGCGGGATTTTAGTGAAGGGGATCGACGATGTGGCGGTGAGATTCTCAAGGTGCTGTAATCCGGTGCCGGGAGACGAGATTGTCGGTTTCGTAACGAGAGGAAGAGGCCTGTCCATCCACCGTACTGATTGTGTCAATATGATCCATCTGACGGAGGCCGAGCGGGCGCGCCTGATCGACGCCGAGTGGGAGAGCGACGTGGCAGAGAAAGCCGGAGGACAGTATTTGGCTGAGATCAAGATGTACGCCTACGACAGAAGGGGACTTCTGATGGATATGTCCAGGATCTTCACAGAAGCGAATGTGGATGTGAAGTCTATGAATGTGCGTACCAGCAAGAAGCAGGGAACAGCCACCATAGACACAGGGTTTATCGTACATGGAAGAGATGAGCTGGACTGGATCGTGAATAAGCTTCTTCAGCTTGAGGATGTAATTGATATAGAAAGGACGACAGGTTAATTATAGGATGAAAGTAGAAAGATTTGTAACGGGGATCATCAGTACGAATTGTTATCTGGCGATCAATGAAGAGACGAAGCAGACGGTGGTGATCGACCCGGCTGCCAGCCCTTCTTCTCTTATGGGACATTTGAAGGCAGAGGGGCTTAAGGTTGAGTCGATTCTTCTGACCCATGGACATTTTGACCATATCATGGGAATCGACGGGTTCCTGAAGGAATACGATGTTCCGGTGTATGTACATGAGGACGATAAGGAGCTGATGGTGGATCCGAAGCTCAATCAGTCCTCCACCTATACGAAGGGATATACATTTGCAGACGCTAGATTCATTCGGGACGGACAGGTGCTTACCTATGCCGGTTATGATTTTGAAGTGTTCCATACGCCGGGGCATACGCCGGGAGGATGCTGTTATTATGTGAGGTCTGAAGGCGTGCTGTTCAGCGGAGATACCCTGTTCGCGAACTCGGTTGGACGGACGGATTTCCCGGGGAGCAGCACATCGGCGCTGATACGTTCCATACAGGAGAAGCTTATGACGCTTCCGGATGAGACCCGCGTATATCCGGGACATATGGGGGAGACCGCGATCGGGCATGAGAGGGTGAATAATCCATTTCTTTAGAATTTTGGAGTGAGAAATGATTCGGGTAATATGTAAGAGCGAAGCATATATGTATAATGTGTATCATATTGTGAAGGCCTTTTTCCCATCTGAGGAAATCATCAGTAGGATGGAGGAGGAGGCCTCTTGTTATGTAGAAGCAGAGACAGCCAAAGGAGAGCGGATCCTGATCGGCAGGGAACAGGTGGAAAGTATTCTCAAAGAGCGGGCGGAGGAGATCTCGCAGCAGAATGCGGAAGGAGACCCGGCTAAGGTAAAAGAACTAAAATACGGGATAGACATCTGCCTGTATCATGAACTCGAAAAGCTTACGGGGCGTTCTCTTGACTGGGGGATACTGACCGGCGTTAGGCCAACGAAGATCGCTATGCAAAAGGCCGAGGAAGGCTGGGAGGAGGAGCGTTTCGTCTCCTGGTTCCAGGATGAGTGTAAGGTGAGCGAGAGGAAAGCCAGGCTTTCCTGGGAGATCGCCAGGCGGGAACAGGCCTTGCTTGGGAAGCTTGATTATGAGGGAGGATACAGCCTCTATGTGGGGATCCCCTTCTGTCCGTCGGTGTGTACCTATTGTTCTTTCAGCTCCGGCGCGCTTGATGACTGGGCGGATAGGGTAGAGGATTATCTGGGGGCGTTAAAGAAAGAACTTGTATTCATTGCCAGGCAGTCGAAGGACAGGAAACTGAATACGATCTATATCGGCGGCGGTACGCCGACCACATTGACAGCCGGGCAGCTTAAGGGCCTTTTGTCCTGTATAGACGCACATTTCTCAAGGGAACATCTGTTAGAGTATACGGTAGAAGCAGGACGGCCGGACAGCATCACGGAAGAGAAGCTTCGGGTGCTGAAGAACCATAAGGTGACGCGGATCTCTGTTAACCCGCAGAGCATGCAGCAGAAGACTCTTGATGCGATCGGGCGGAGGCACAGGGCAGAAGAGATCGTGGATGCATATAGGCTGGCCCGTGAGATTGGTTTCGATAATATCAATATGGATCTGATCGCCGGACTTCCCGGAGAGAGTATCGCCGATATGGAAGATACCTTAAGGCAGATCAGAGCGCTTGCGCCGGACAGCCTTACCGTGCATTCCCTGGCGATCAAGAGGGCGGCGAAGATGGAGCTTGCGGATCTTGCTTCAGATCCGGCAGAGGTGACGCGGACTCTGGAGGGGATGATACAGGCCGCGGCAGGCGCAGCAGGGCAGATGGACATGTATCCCTATTACCTGTACCGCCAGAAGAATATTGCGGGGAATTTCGAGAATGTTGGCTATGCAAAGGTTGACAAAGCAGGAATATACAATATACTGATTATGGAAGAGAAACAATCTATTATAGCCGCGGGAGCGGGGGCTTCTACCAAGATCGTATTAAAGGAGCCGATTCCGATGCCAGGCAGCAAAAAGAGGAAGATGACATATCTGATGCGGACGGAGAATGTGAAGGCGATCGATGCCTATATCAGCCGCATTGATGAGATGATAGCAAGAAAAGGAGAATGGCTATGGCGTTAAAGAAGAAACCGGTCACCGGTATGAAGGATATGATGCCCCGGGAGATGGAGATCCGGGATTATGTGATCCAGTTGATCAAGGATACCTATAAGACTTACGGGTTCCTGTCTATGGAGACACCCTGTGTGGAGCATATTGAGAATCTGTGCAGTAAGCAGGGCGGAGATAATGAGAAGCTGATCTTCAAGATCTTGAAGCGCGGAGAGAAGCTTAAGATTGAGGCTGCGAAGGGAGAGGAGGATCTGGTGGACGGAGGACTCCGGTATGATCTGACGGTTCCTCTTGCCAGATATTATTCCAATCATGCCAATGAACTGCCGTCCCCGTTCAAGGCGCTCCAGATTGGGAATGTGTGGCGTGCTGACCGCCCGCAGAAAGGGCGCTTCCGCCAGTTCATGCAGTGTGATATAGATATCCTGGGAGAGCCGTCTGATCTGGCGGAGATCGAGCTGATCCTTGCGACGACGGCGATGCTTGGGAAGCTGGATTTTACGGATTTTACCGTGTGCATCAATGACCGCAACATCTTGAAGGCGATGGCGGCGTTCTGTGGTTTCAAAGAGGAAGACTATGATGAGGTGTTCATTATCCTGGATAAGATGGACAAGATCGGCGCCGAAGGCGTGGCCTCTGAGCTTGCGGAAATGGGATATGACAGGGAGAATGTAGATGCTTATCTGAAGCTTTTTGAAGAGACGGCGCCTGATATAGAGGGCATCCGTTACCTTAAGGAGAAGCTTGGTGACTGCTTAAAGGACGAGACGGCAGACGGGATGGAGATGATCATTTCCAGCGTAGAGGCGGCGAAGGACTGTGAATTCAAGATCTGTTTCGACCCGACACTGGTGAGGGGACAGTCCTATTACACCGGTACGATATTCGAAGTGCGGATGGATGACTTCGGCGGTTCTGTCGCAGGAGGCGGACGTTATGACAAGATGATCGGGAAGTTCACCGGACAGGACACCCCGGCATGCGGATTCTCCATCGGATTCGAGCGGATCGTGATGCTTCTCCTGGAGAATGGATACGAAGTTCCTAAGAAGGGAAGTAAGAAGGCGTATCTGCTGGAGAAGAAGATGCCGGGCGAGGGAATTCTTAAGGTGCTGGCGCTTGCGAAGGAAGACCGGGCGGCAGGTTCACAGGTGTTGATCGTGAATATGAAGAAGAACAAGAAGTTCCAGAAGGAGCAGTTGACGGAAGAAGGGTATGAGGAGATTGTCGACTGTTATGCGGATTCCTGGGAAAGCATCTGATAAGTTGATTGTGTTGGGATAAGATTGTTGGAGATAAAATATATTTGCAAAAGGAGAGGAACGATATGGCAGAGACAATGCAGGGATTAAAGAGAACCCACAGATGTGCAGAACTGTCCGCGGTTAATGCAGGCGAGACAGTGACTATCATGGGCTGGGTACAGAAGAACAGGAACAAGGGCGGATTAGTATTCGTAGACGTGAGGGACCGTTCCGGGATCATCCAGGTAGTGTTCGAGGAGGGCAAGTCGGAAGCAGCGCTGATCGAGAAGGCGGCGAAGCTCAGAGCAGAATTCGTGGTTGCGGTTGTAGGCAAGGTGGAGAAGCGTTCCGGTGCAGTGAACGAGAATCTGGCGACAGGAGAGATCGAGATCATACCGCAGGAGCTTCGGATCCTGGCGGAATCAGAGACGCCGCCGTTCCCTATCGAGGAGAATTCTAAGACGAAGGAAGAGGTACGCTTAAAATACAGATATCTGGATCTCAGAAGGCCGGATCTTCAGAGGAATCTGATGATGCGAAGCCAGGTGGCAACCCTGACACGGCAATTCCTGGCGGACGAGGGATTCTTCGAGATCGAGACGCCGATCCTGATCGGAAGTACGCCGGAAGGAGCAAGAGATTATCTGGTGCCAAGCCGTATCCATCAGGGGCATTTCTACGCGCTGCCTCAATCGCCGCAGCTCTTCAAGCAGCTCTTGATGTGTTCCGGTTATGACCGGTATTTCCAGATCGCAAAATGCTTCCGCGATGAGGACTTAAGAGCTGACCGCCAGCCGGAATTCACCCAGATCGATATGGAGTTGTCCTTCGTAGATGTGGATGATGTGATCGATGTGAATGAGCGGCTTCTGGCAAAGCTCTTTAAAGAGGTGCTGGGGCTTGAGGTTGAGCTTCCGATCCCAAGGATGACCTGGCAGGAGGCGATGGACCGTTACGGCTCCGATAAGCCGGATATCCGTTTCGGCATGGAACTTCATGATGTGACGGAGGCGGTAAGAGGCTGTGAATTCGCCGTATTCAAGGGGGCGATAGAGAACGGAGGCTCTGTCCGGGGAATCAATGCCAAAGGCCAGGGCGGCATGCCGCGCAAGAAGATCGATAAGCTGGTGTCCTTCGCCAAGGATTACGGCGCGAAGGGGCTTGCCTATATCGCGGTCCAGGAAGACGGCTCGGTGAAGTCTTCTTTCGCAAAGTTTATGACAGAAGAAGAGATGTCAGCATTGATCGCTGCCATGGACGGAGAGAAGGGGGATCTTCTGTTATTTGCAGCAGATAAGAACAAGGTCGTGTGGGATGTCTTGGGCGCGCTTCGTCTGGAGCTTGCACGTCAGATGGAGCTGCTTGATAAGAATGAATATAAGTTCCTGTGGGTGACGGAGTTCCCGCTGCTTGAGTGGAGCGAGGAGCAGAACCGCTATACGGCGATGCATCATCCGTTTACCATGCCGATGGAGGAAGACCTGGAATATATTGACAGCGACCCGGGGAGAGTCCGTGCGAAGGCTTATGATATCGTGTTGAATGGAAATGAGATCGGCGGAGGAAGTGTCAGGATCTTTAACCCCGAGATCCAGAATAAGATGTTTGAAGTGCTTGGATTCACACCGGAGCAGGCCAATGAGCAGTTCGGATTCCTTCTGACGGCGTTCAAGTATGGGGTACCGCCGCATGCAGGGCTTGCGTATGGGCTGGACAGACTGGTGATGCTGATGGCGAAGGAAGACAGCATCCGTGATGTGATCGCATTCCCGAAGGTGAAGGATGCGTCAGATCTTATGACAGAGGCGCCGACGGCGGTCGATCCAAAGCAGCTTAAAGAGCTGGGGCTTGCGGTTGAGAGAGGGGAAGAGTAGTATGTTTTTTGAGTCAAATGAGGAGTTGTTCCATGATATACCAGGGCCGGGTGCTGTGAAAGAATATAGCCAACTGTCAAATAATTTCTCTACGTTTTATTGTGGCAGTGCGCTTGATCAGGCATCGACCCTTGCAGAGAAACGGCTTGGGGGAGTCTTTTTGGCAGGAAAAGAACTTGAGGATGCATGCAGACCGTTTCTGTCAGATTCCCTGCGGGAGGTTCTCGACGCACATCTTGCTAAGAAATCACCGATTATTGCATTCCCCAAGCCGGGGAAGATCTGTTCGGCATATGTGTCGAGAGGGTATGATATATTTGGGGGTGAATATGCAAAAAAGCTGGGCAGCCATCTGGATGGCAGTATTGGCAGTCTGTGGAGAATAAGAAATAAGCACAGAGGGAATTTTATCCGCAAGAAGAAGGAAGTACGCAACAGCCTGCTGTTCTTTATAATAATGTGTGTACTTCTGATCTATGATCTGCCTTACCGCCTGATCATGCAGCCTGTACAGAGTTTGTATTTAAAGTTAATGCCGATGCTTCCCTGGGGTGAGAAATCTGTGGCGCATCTGCTGCTTCCCAATCTGGCGTCCATGATTGTATGGGGAATAATCGCGGGGATTTTGATATATCGGGGAGCATGTAAGATGGAGAGGAGTATTGATATCCCGGTTTTAGGTTGGCGTGATAATAATTTAAAAACCGTGGTGCAGCTTACGATCATGGCCCAACCTTTCTGGGTGGTGATGCGGTTTGGGATGGGGATGCCTTTCCTAGATGCGGTCAAGGAATTTACGGCTGCGATGGCTGCAGAAGCCGGCAATAGTTTATTCATGAGAATTGTGTCTGCCCTGGAAGCGATTGCTTCTAAAGGACAATTGCTTACGGCAATGTTTCTTATTATCTATGCGGTAGCTTTTCTTCAACTATTCTTCGACTATCTGTCCAGGTGTAAGAGACAGAAAAAGGCCCTTGAATATGAAGAAAAGCTGACCTTAGAGGATATCAAGGATCAATGGAAGAAGTATACAGAATATTCCCGTGCTGATCTGAAGAAGGCAGACCGTCAATTAAAATTCCTGGATATATGGTATCATGCGGTTTACACTTCATCAGGGAAGAATCATTTTCCAGGGTGGTTTGATATAAATACTTATGTAGAGAAGATGGAGAAGGCTCTCTTCCCGGAGAATCGTCTTAAGATACAACAACTGGAGGAAGATCTGAGAAAAGAAAGAGAAGAAGAAAAGCACCGTAGAGAAGAGATTCAGATAGAACAGGAGAAGAGAAAGAAAGAGCAAAAGGCAGCGGCGGTAGTGGATAACCGTTCGGATGAACAGAAGGAAGCGGATAAGCAGGCGGCGCTTGACCGTATTGGACACTGTTGGGGGGCGGATGGGAAGATTGTCGATCAGAAAGAGGCATTCCAGGTTCTTAAGAATGCACTGGGATATCTGGAGGTTGTTCCGGCTAAGCCCTATCCGGCGAATGCGCGCGGAGCCAAGTTATATGAGGATGGTTTTAAAGGCGAATGCAACGGCCGGAATTATCGGGTAATCATGGATTATTATGAGAAGGCGGCTAAAATGGGACATCTTCTTGCATTGGCCCGTCTTGCGAATATATATGATACAGATTATGAACTTACAGATTCAACGGGTCATAATCACCCGATGACTCTGGAACAATGGGTGCATTCTATGGAGCAAGCGGCAGTAGATGCGAGAATGACAATGGGCCTGACTCCGGAAGCGCCAATGGAGACACTTTTAAGCCATGCATGGAATCCTGCGACTGGTTTTGATAACGAAGTTCTGTATTATCTGGCGATGCATTGCAAAGAAGAGACGGATGTGTCGAAATCAGCCAGACAATTTGTGTATCGTTTTGTGATAGATGTGTTAGGCCGCGATCCGGATGCCAGAACGTCCTGGTATCTGGCGCAGATCAATTATTATTGTTGTGATAACATGACGGCTGCCAGATTATGGGCGGAGGCTGCTGCAGGTAAAGCATATCCGCCGGCTTTGTATTTCTTATATGAGCATCAGGAGAAACTTGGTATTCCGTATAAACTGGCACAGGCATATTGTTATAAAGCATGGGATGACGGGCATGGGTATCCACCGGCCCGCATCAGCGAGATCTGGGATAAGCTTAATGAGAGATCACGGCGTGAGATGGAGAAGAATATAGAACGGCTTCGAAGAGAGACTCTCAGGCAGGCAAAGGAAGAGCAGATAAAGATACAGTTGGAAGCATACAGGAAGTCTTTAGAAGAGAAGGAGCGTATGGTAAATGTAGCTATACATGGCACACCGTTGAGTGACGACGAGGCCGTGGCTGCAGGAAAAATGTCTGTCAAAGAGCATGTAATCGGCAGTATTGCCAAGGAAGAGAAGCTGGATAAGCGTAAAAAGGAACTGGAATCACGGAGTGATTTATAGAATTATTTTTGGTTGTATTTGAGGGTCTGGAAACAGGACTCAAATACAATCAAAAAAATAAAAAAAATTGAAAAAACTTGTTGACAGATTAAGGAAGTTGTAGTAATATAATTATTGTTCTGAGGAACACACAAGAGATGCGACAGTGGCTCAGTTGGTAGAGTACGACCTTGCCAAGGTCGGGGTCGCGGGTTCGAACCCCGTCTGTCGCTTAAGAATAAGTTTTCAATCTGATGATTGGAAACTTATTTTTTTCTTGTTTTCTTTTTTGAAAAGTGCTATTCTTATCTTATGGTAATTTTTCACAGAGAACTTGGATATAGAATAGGAGGATAATGTTAAAATGGGATTTTTGACAGGAAAGGCAGCGATTATCACAGGAGGTGGACGTTCTGTCTTAAGTGACGGCAGATGCGGGTCTATCGGGTACGGAATTGCGACCGCATATGCGAAGGAAGGCGCGAACCTTGTGATCACGGGACGTAATGTGAAGAAGCTGGAGGATGCGAAGGAAGAGCTTGAGAGACTGTATGGGATCAAGGTATTGGCTGTGCAGGCTGACGTATCCGCAGGAGCGGACAATGAGGCAGTGGTGAACAATGTTGTGAAGCAGGCGATGGATACGTTCGGCCGGATTGATGTATTGATCAACAACGCACAGGCTTCTGCCTCCGGTGTAACACTGGCAGATCACACGACAGAACAGTTCGACCTGGCGCTTTACTCAGGATTGTATGCTACATTCTATTATATGAAGGCATGTTATCCGCATCTTGTAGAGACGAAGGGTTCTGTGATCAATTTTGCCTCTGGGGCAGGACTTTTTGGTAACTTTGGACAGTGTGCTTATGCGGCAGCCAAGGAAGGCGTTCGCGGACTGACGCGTGTAGCGGCAACCGAGTGGGGGAAGGACGGCGTGAATGTGAACATCATCTGTCCGCTTGCATGGACCGCGCAGCTGGAGAATTTCGAGAAGGCTTATCCGGAAGCATTTAAGCAGAATGTGAAGATGCCGCCGGCAGGACATTACGGAGATGCTGAGACGGAGATCGGACGTGTCTGCGTACAGCTTGCTTCACCGGATTTCAAGTATATGAACGGCGAGACGATTACTTTGGAAGGCGGTATGGGACAGAGACCTTAAGGAAGTTGGGATTGTCTGTAGAACAGATTTACAGACCTATTCAGGGGTATAGGGAAGATATTTCCTATACCCCTGCATTACTGAAAGCCAGATTTTATCGGCCGTGAGTATCATATATGAATGAGCGTATGCTAAAATATGATGAGACGAGAGAATATGATGAGTGAGAGAATGGATGAGATAAATAAGACAGATTCGAAGAAGAAGTCAGAGAATCCTCTGGCGACCGAACGGATCGGGAAATTGATTGCAAAATTTGCGATACCTGCGGTCATCAGCATGTTAGTAAGTTCCCTGTATAATATCGTCGATCAGATCTTTATCGGGCAGGGAGTCGGGATGTTGGGGAATGCGGCCACCAATATCGCTTTCCCGGTGTCGATCATCTGTACGGCGACGGCGCTGATGCTGGGGATCGGGAGTGCGTCGAATTACAATCTGGAATCGGGAGCCGGTGAGAAGGAGAAGGCGAGCAGGATCGCGGGGACAGGACTGTCTATGCTTGTGATCTGCGGAATTGTGATCGCGGCTGTGGTGCTGTTGTTTTTGGATCCGTTGCTTGAGGTGTTTGGGGTGACCCCGGAGGTGCTTCCATACGCCCAGGACTACACGGGGATCACAGCATACGGGATTCCGTTTCTGATCCTGACCACAGGCGGGAATCATCTGATCCGGGCAGACCGAAGCCCCACCTATTCCATGGCGTGTATGCTGACGGGAGCGATCCTGAACACGATTCTGGATCCGCTGTTCATCTTCGGATTCCATCTCGGGATCAAGGGCGCGGCGTGGGCGACGGTGATCGGACAGGTGGTTTCGGGGATTCTGGTCGTCCTGTATTTCTCAAGATTCCGCAAGATGGAGTTATCCTGGGAAATGTTAAGACCCAGGGGGTATCTCCTGAAGACAATCGCATCTCTGGGTATGGCATCCTGTATCAATCAGATAGCCATGGCGGCGGTGCAGATCACTATGAATAACACATTGAGGCATTATGGGGCGGCATCCGTGTATGGAACGGATATTCCGCTTGCCTGTGTCGGGGTTATTTCCAAGGTGAATATGGTATTTATGGCGATCTGTATCGGGACCTCCCAGGGATGTCAGCCAATCTGGGGATTCAACTACGGTGCGGGCAGATATGCCAGGGTGAGAGAGACTTATGGCAAAGCATTTCGGATCTCGCTCGCTGTCGGAAGCGTATTTTTCCTCTGTTTCCAGATCTTTCCAAGGCAGTTGGTTGGGATCTTCGGGACGGGAAGCGAGGAATATTTTCATTTCGCAGAGAGGTATTTCCGTATCTTTATGCTGATGACGTTCATGAACGGGATTCAGCCTATGTCTTCGGGATTCTTCACTTCGATTGGGAAGGCGAAGCTGGGTATCGTGGTGTCGCTGACAAGACAGGTGATCTTCCTGCTTCCGTTGATCTTGATCTTCCCTGTGTTTATGGGGATCGACGGCGTGATGTATGCGGGACCGATCGCGGATGGGGCGGCTGCACTGGCGGCGATCTGCTGTGCGGTAAGAGAGATTCAGAAGATGAGAAATATGGAGGCGGAAGCAATATGAAGGAACGAATGCCCATAGGATTCATGTTCAAGCAGATCAACACGATCTATGAGAAGGATCTGAATCATCTGCTGAAATCGGTGGGAATCACATCCTCCCAATGTGCGGTGCTGGATTATCTGTTCCGCAGTGATGAAGAGGCGGTGAACCAGCGGGATATCGAGAAGGCGCTGAGCCTCAGGAATCCGACGGTGACAGGGCTGATAAAGAGGCTGGAAGAGAAGGGTTATCTTCTGTCTGTGCCGAGCGACCGGGATAAGAGGTGTAAGAATATCTACCTGACGGAGAAAGCTTATGATATCCAGCGGAAGATGGAAGCAAACCGGAAGAAGATTGATAAGAAATTTACATTAGGGATGAATAAGAAGGAAAAGGCAGCGTTAGAGAGGATGCTGGAGAAAGTATTGTATAATATAGCCGAGCCGTAGAGGTTCGGTTTTTTGTGTGTATATAATTGTGTAATTGGGAAAATGCTATAATCAACAGCATCACAGATCAACAAGGAGGAGCTATGCCTGTAGAAGTCATATCATTTCTGCTTTCCGGTGAAGATAAGGGAAAGCGTCTGCAATTTCAGATCATACTTCAATGCGCGCCGCTTCTGAAGGGGATTAAGGCGGCCTGCATCATCAATATAGACAGGCAGCATTGCGGGGAGATAGAGGGTATTCTGGAAGGGACGGATATAGAATATAAGATCTTGATGGTGAAGGAAGAGAAATGTCTGGTAATCTTCTACCGCAGGCAGGAACTATCTATTTACCTTGAGAACAACGAGGTCAGAGAGTATCTGGAGCATTGTGGGTATGTCTGCCAGAATTTGGAGAAGGTCCTGTGGAGGCTTTCTGCAAGAGTCTGTCAGTATTGCTGCCGCGGTGCGGGGTTTCCGCATGAGATGGGAGCATTCCTGGAATATCCTGTTGATGATGTGAAAGCCTTCATTGAACAAGAGGGAAGAGGGGAGCTGCTGAGCGGATACTGGAAGGTCTATCACAATCCGGGGAAGGCCCTGATGACCTTCCATGCTTATGATAAGGCAAGAACCAGCGCGGTCAACGAATTTCTTACGGGCAGATCAATAAAGGAAATTGCTAGTAGAGCATTGTACTAGACGCAGATAAGAGGGAATCACCCTCTTTTTTTTATGGAGGAATCGTGCTACAATAAGGAAAGTTTGAAGGAGTTTGTGCAGAAAAGGAGACAAGATGAAATTAATCGTTGCGGTGGACAGGAATTGGGCAATCGGGAAGAATAACCGGTTGATGTGGAGTATTCCGGCAGATATGAAGTTCTTCCGGGAGACCACGAAGGGTAATGTTGTGATCATGGGCAGGAAGACATTGGAGAGCTTCCCCCAGGGGCAGCCTCTCCCGGAGAGAGTCAATATCGTACTCACCAGGGATCCCGGCTACAGGGTAAAGGGCGCTGTGGTCGTCCACAGTGTGGAAGAAGCGGTGAAGGAAGCCGGGAAATGTACTCCAAAGGAACTCTTTGTGATTGGCGGCGAGAGTATCTACCGGCAGATGTTGCCGTTGTGTGATACGGCGTATGTCACGAAGATTGACCATGCCTTTGACGCGGATACGTATTTCCCGAACCTGGAAGAGGATGAAGAGTGGCGGATGACGAAGATCAGCGAGGAGCAGACATGCTTTGATCTGGAGTATTATTTTACCGTGTATGAGAGAGTAAGCAGATAGGGAGTTCGGCAAAGCGATACATTGTCTTAGATAGAGTGAGGGAGGAGAGATCATGAGAATATTGAGTATTACGGCGCAGAAGCCAGGCAGTACAGGGAGCGGAATCTATCTGACGGAATTAGTCAGGGAATATGCCCGCCAGGAGCATGCCCAGGCGGTCGTAGCGGGGATATACAGAGATGATCTGATAGAATTGCCGGACGGAGTAGGATTGTACCCGGTGTATTTTGAAAGTGAGAGGCTGCCCTTTCCAATCGTCGGAATGTCGGATGAGATGCCCTACAGGAGTACGCGCTATCGTGATATGACGGCGGATATGACGGCACAGTTTGAAGCCGCTTTTTTGGAGGTGATCAGCCGGGCGGTGGAGGAATTCGCCCCGGACTTGATCTTATGCCATCATCTCTATCTTCTGACGGCTGTTGTCAGAGAACATTTCCCAAGGCATCGGATCTATGGTTTCTGCCATAATACGGATCTTCGCCAGATGGCCAAGACGGATCTCAAGCGGGAATATATTGCGGGGCAGATTCGGAAGCTTGACAGGATATTTGTGCCTCAGGAGGCACAGCGGGAAGGCGTGCTTGCAATCTATCAGGCAGATCAGGAGAAGATCGAGACGGTAGGGATGGGATACAACAGTAAGCTGTTCCATAGAACGGAAGGAAAGAAAGATGATGATATCACAAGGATCGTGTTCGCGGGGAAGATCGCGGAGAAGAAGGGTGTCATGAGCCTGATCCGAAGTCTCTTGGTCCTGTATGCAAGGGAGGATCACTGTAAGCGGGAGGAGCTTCTTGTGCTGCTTGCGGGAAGCGCCGGGAATCAGGAGGAATACAGGGCCATCTTGGATATGGCGAAGAAGTGTCCGTATGAGATCCGTTTCCTTGGAAGGCTTGCGCAGCCAGAGCTTGCCAAGGTGTACCAGAAGAGCGATATCTTCGTTCTGCCGTCGTTTTTTGACGGGCTGCCCCTCACGGTCATTGAAGCGCTGGCATGCGGGGACCGGGTTGTGATGTCGGATCTTCCGGGGATCAGGGAATGGATTGGGGAATACGCGCCGGGAGGAGACGTCAGATTCGTTGCGCTGCCGCGGATGCGCAATACAGACGAACCGGTGCCGGAATCACTGCCAGAGTTCGAGGAACGTCTGGCGGACGCTTTGTTAGCAAGTATCCGGACGAAGGAACGGAAGATTGCCGACGTCAGCAGGATATCCTGGAAGGGGATTGCGAAGAGAGTAATTGGTTAAAAATATCCGGTTGACAAGCACAGGTCTTCTCAACTATAATAGTAATAATTATTCAAGAAAGAAATAGTTATGCAAATGCTATGACAAGGAGGAGTACGCAGAGGCCCGAAGCCAAGAGAGAAGATGGCAGGTGTGAATCTTCATGACGGATCTGCGGAAGTAGCCTTTGAGCAGTGGACCGAAAGAGCGGACAGACGGTTTGTCGGTAAGCTTCAGTAGACTTCAACGCAGTCCCGGCGTTAGAGGGGAGCGGTATCGGAGAAGAGAGTATGTACTGGATTTTCCCGTATTGGCAGAGTGCAGAGAGTTCATTCTCTGAAGTTAGGTGGTAACACGGATGTATATTCGCCCTAAGCAATAGAAGGCTTAGGGTGTTTTTTTAGCTAATCTAAAGCAGGAGGTATGTATATGAAGAAGATCAGCGGCAACAAGTTGTTGGTGAAGGCACTGAAGGAAGAAGGGGTAGATACACTGTTTGGGTATCCGGGCGCCTGCACGATTGATATCAGTGATGAGCTGTATAAGCAGGATTATACGAAGGTGATCCTGCCAAGACAGGAGGTGGCGCTGGTGCATGAGGCGGATGCCTATGCCAGGTCCACAGGAAAGGTCGGCGTATGTCTGGTCACCAGCGGACCGGGGGCGACGAATCTGGTCACCGGTCTTGCGACGGCTTACTATGACAGTGTTCCGTTGGTATGTTTTACCGGTCAGGTGGCAAGGCATCTGATCGGAAATGATGCATTCCAGGAGGTGGATATCGTTGGTATCACCAGGAGTATCACCAAGTATGGGGTGACGGTGCGCAACAGAGAGGATCTGGGACGTATCGTGAAGGAGGCGTTCTATATTGCCAGATCGGGAAGACCGGGGCCGGTACTGATCGATCTCCCCAAGGATGTGATGGGAGAGCTGGGAAACCCGGAATACCCGGCCGAGGTTAATATCCGCGGTTACCGTCCGAATACGCAGGTGCATATCGGGCAGCTTAAGAAGGCCATCAAGATGCTTGGCAAGGCGAAGCGGCCGCTGTTCCTTGCGGGAGGCGGGGTGAATATTGCCCGTGCCAACGCAGAGTTTACCAAGCTGGTGGAACGGACCAATATCCCGGTGGTCACGACCGTCATGGGCCGGGGAGCGATCGCGACAGACCATCCGCTGTACGTGGGGAATCTGGGGATGCACGGAGCCTATGCGTGCAATATGGCTGTAGGAGAATGTGATCTCCTGTTCTCCATCGGAACCAGGTTCAACGACCGTATCACAGGGAAGCTCCACTCCTTCGCACCGCATGCCAAGATCGTTCATATTGATATTGATACGGCGGCGATCTCCAAGAATGTACAGGTGGATGTGCCGATCGTGGCAGATGCGAAGGAAGCCATCACCAGGATGTTGGAGTATGTGACGGAGTGTGACACGAAGAAATGGCTTGACGAGGTGGGAGAGTGGCAATGTGAGCATCCGATGCAGATGAAGAAGAAGCCGATCATGACCCCGCAGGATATTATTGATACTATCAACCGTGTCTTTGAGGAAGCATTTATCATCTCGGATGTGGGGCAGCACCAGATGTTTACCGCACAGTTTATCGAGCTGAATGAGAAGAAGAGGCTTCTGATGTCCGGAGGGCTTGGAACCATGGGATATGGCCTGCCGGGCGCCATCGGGGCGAAGATCGGGAATCCGGACGTGCCGGTCATCTCTATTTCCGGCGACGGAGGAATGCAGATGAACAGCCAGGAATTGGCAACGGCTGTTTTGGAAGAGCTTCCCATTATCTGCTGCATTTTCAATAATAATAATCTGGGGATGGTCCGTCAGTGGCAGAAGTTGTTCTATGGCAAGCGTTATTCCATGACGTGCCTGCGCTCGGGGGCGGCATGCAGAGGGAGATGCGGAGAGGTAGAATGCCCGACGTATACGCCGGATTTCATCAAGTTGGCGGAGAGCTACGGGGCGAAGGGACTGCGGGTGACGAAGACAGAAGAGATCGAGCCGGCATTCCTGGAGGCGATGAAGAGTACGAAGATCCCCACGGTCATAGAGTTCGAGATCGATCCGGAGGATCTGGTGTACCCGATGATCCAGCCTGGCGGGACGTTGGAAGATATGATATTGGATTGTTAGTATAGAAAAGGAGAGGGAAGATATATGAACGGAAATGGTATGAAGAAGCGGTGGATCTCCCTGTATGTGGAAAATCAGGTGGGCGTCCTGTCGAAGATCTCCGGACTTTTCTCCGGGAAGTCTTATAATCTGGACAGCCTTACAGTGGGAACGACAGAGGATCCGACGATCTCCAGGATGACGATCGCGACGGTCAGCGATGATGAGACCTTTGAGCAGATCAAGAAGCAGCTGAACCGCCTGGTCGAGGTTATCAAGGTCATTGATTTCACGGATGTATTCGTACGTATGAAGGAAATCCTATATGTAAAGGTGCGCAAATGTACACCGGAAGATAAGGTGGAACTGTTCCAGATCGCGGAGACGTTCAAGGCGAAGGTGATCGATTACGGGAAGGACAGCCTGCTGCTTGAGTTTGTCCAGACTGCGACGAAGAATGACGCGGTGATCAAGCTGATGAAGGAAGAGTTTAAGACGATAGAGGTCGTGAGAGGCGGAAGTGTTGGGATTGAATCCATCAGTATGATGGAGCGGTAGAGAATCGGTTATAAAGATATTGTGAATAAAAACAGAGCGCACTCTTGAATTTTGGAATGGGTAGGATTATAATAGGTTCAAAGACGATGAAAGAACGGAGGAATCGAAAGATGGAGAAGAAAAATATTGATTGGTCTAACCTTGGATTTGGTTACATACAGACGGATAAGAGATACGTTTCCAATTATAAGGATGGGGCGTGGGATGAAGGCGTGCTGACCTCCGATGCAAATGTTGTGATCAATGAGTGTGCGTGTGTGCTTCAGTATGCACAGACTTGTTTTGAAGGGCTGAAGGCTTATACGACGGAAGACGGACATATCGTGATGTTCCGCCCGGATCTGAATGCGAAGAGAATGGCGGATACAGCTAAGAGACTGGAGATGGCGGTATTTCCGGAGGAGAGATTCCTTGACGCCGTGCATAAGACGGTAGAGGCCAATGCGGCTTACGTTCCTCCGTATGGTTCCGGCGCTACGCTGTATGTGCGTCCATATCTGTTCGGTTCTAATGCGGTAATCGGGGTGAAGCCGGCGGATGAGTATCAGTTCCGTGTATTTACCACACCGGTAGGGCCGTATTTCAAGGGCGGTGCGAAGCCGATCACCATCCGCGTGTGTGATTTCGACCGTGCGGCTCCCCATGGGACGGGCCACGTGAAAGCAGGGCTTAACTATGCTATGAGCCTCCATGCGATCGTAGATGCCCACAACCAGGGGTACGACGAGAATATGTATCTGGATGCGGCGACTAGGACCAAGGTGGAGGAGACAGGAGGCGCCAACTTCATATTCATCACGAAGGATAACAAGGTCGTGACACCAAAGTCTCCTACGATCCTGCCGTCTATCACAAGGCGTTCCCTGATGTATGTGGCGGAGAAGTATCTGGGGCTTGAAGTGGAAGAAAGAGAAGTACCGTTCGAGGAAGTACAGGAATTCGCAGAGTGCGGGCTCTGCGGAACGGCAGCGGTGATCTCTCCGGTGGGCAAGGTGGTTGACCACGGCAGAGAGATCTGTTTCCCAAGCGGAATGGATGCTATGGGACCGGTGACGAAGAAGCTGTATGATACGCTGACCGGGATCCAGATGGGGCAGATCGAGGCTCCGGAAGGATGGATTCATGTAGTGTGCTGATAGAGGATGAGGTATAGAGGGATTCTGGAAGCGTCAGTATGAATTGATAATGCAGTAGACAGGCACATTGGCAGTTTTGATTGTCGGTGTGCCTTTTTAGGTTGACGGATAGATATGGTGAAATCCGAAAAGGGAGGTTAAACGGGTGAATGATATGGATAAAGGCAGAAGACTGATCATGAGATATTTTTCTACATTTCGTTCTAAACTGACGTGGGCGTTTATTTTTACAGCCATGATTCCGTTATTATCAGCCATTATCATTGCATTGGTTATCATCAATGATTACCTGCGGAATGATTATATGAATAATCTGGATTCGAATTCCAAGCTAAAAACCCAGCAGATAGAAGCAAAATTAGAGCAGATCATCAGCATGCAGGATTCTCTTTCTTCTACTTTTTCAAGGGCGCTGTCTTTTGATTCACAGAAGAAGGATATCTCTTATTCATCACTCTCTCAGT
>CANDQP010000048.1 GCA_947388185.1 uncultured Dorea sp.
AGATGTTTGTCTTGGTAAACGGAGGGGACGTCTGTTCTGTCTGCGTGGTTCAGCTATTGAAGAACCGTAAATGTGAGCTGAAGAATATCGCGACGCGGGTACAGGACAGAGGAAAAGGGTATGCGGCATATCTTATTCATTATATATGCGAGTATTACAGCGATGTGTGCGATACTATGTATGCGGGAACCGGAAACGGTAAGAAGATGATAGAGTTTCTGGAACGCAGCGGTTTCGTAAATTCTCATATGGCGGTGAATTACTATGCGGACCATTATCAGGAACCAATCTATGAAGACGGGATCAGGATAACGGATAAGATATTCATGAAAAAAAAACTGGATTCGGTTATAGATGTGAAGAAGGTGGTTGATCTGGCTCTGGAGGCAGGCCGGATACTCTTAAAGAACGGCGCGGAGATATTCCGGGTAGATGAGACGATTACTAGAATCTGCCGCCGTTTTCACGTGGAATATGTGGATACGTTCATCCTGAGCCACGCCATCTTTGTCAGCGCGGAGAACGGTATGGAAGAGGCGTATACGAAGGTGAAGCAGGTGCCGTTGTCGTCGACTCATCTGGGAATCGTGGCGGAGGTGAATGAGCTGTCAAGAGAGATCGCCGGCGGATTCGTCAGCATTGAGGAGGCGAAGGAGAGACTTCGCAGGATCGATCAGATGCCGGCTAAGAAGAGCTATTTCCAGGTGCTTGCGGCGGGCATGGGAAGCGGGAGCTTCGGTTATCTTCTGGGAGCGACGGCGCTTGAGAGTGTGATCGCTTTTGGTATCGGGTGTATCCTGTACATGTGGGTGCTGACTGCGAAGAAGTACAATATCTCTAAGATGCTTGTGAATATCATAGGAGGAGTGATCATCACGGTTCTGGCGCTTGCGGCGTTTCATCTGCCGTTTGCGGCGCCGGTGAAGATCGACGGGATGATCATCGGCGGGATCATGCCGCTGGTGCCGGGGCTTGCGTTCGTGAATGCGATCCGGGATATTGCGGACAGTGATTTCCTGTCGGGTACGGTGCGGATGATCGACGCGCTGCTGGTATTCGTCTATATCGCGGTGGGAGTAGGTTTTGCGCTCAGTGTGTATAACAATATGGGAGGAGGTCTTATGCTGTGATACATAATTTTATCATGCATGTGATCTGTCCGTTTGTGGGTACGGTTGCATTCGCGGTCCTGTTCAATGTTCCCAAGAGGTTCTATCTGTGCTGCGGATGCACCGGAGCCGCGGGATGGCTGATGTACCATATGGTAATGATTTACGGCGGTTCCGCTGCAACGGCGTCCTTTTGCGGTACACTGGTGGTAGTCCTGCTGTCAAGGATCCTGACGGTGGTCATGAAGTGCCCGATCACGATCTTCCTGGTGTCCGGTATCATTCCGCTGGTGCCGGGGGCGGGAGTCTACTATACGGTATTCTACATGGTGAATAATGAACTTGCGGAGGCGGCAAGAAGGGGAATGGAATCTGCGAAGGTTGCATTTGCCATCGTGCTTGCCATTGTATTCGTGGTGTCACTTCCAAGGAAATATTTCCAACCTCTGTACTGGAGGGAAAGGAAGGAAAGAAAAATCAGAAAAGGTTGAAGGATATTCGGTGTCTGTGGTACAATGTGAAAAAGCACATTGTATAGTTGTAGAGGAGGTTTTGGCATATGTTAGAAGGTAATTTGCTTCAGATCCTGCGGGAAAGCAGATATACGACGGTTTTGAGCGGATTTGGCATGCTGCTTGAGAGTGGATATCCGTCCCTTCGAGACGGTGAGAAGTCTTATGATATAGAACAGAAATACGGTTACTCTATGGAAGAGATGTTCTCAAGCTCTTTTTATTCGACACGTAAGGTTCAGTTCTTTGAATTTTACCGCAAAGAGCTGTTATGCCATCTTGACAAGCCGCCGGGGAAGGGATTTCTTGCAATGGCGGAATTGGAGAGGAGAGGGCTGTTCCAGTCGATCATCACCAGGAGGATCTTCGGATTGCCCGGAAAGGCTGGATGTAAGAATGTGATCGAACTGCACGGCAATGTATATGATAATTTCTGTCCTCACTGCGGACGCAAGTATCCGATGGAGTACATAAGGGATTCCGTGAGAGTTCCGCTGTGCGAGAGCTGTAAGACACCTGTCAGGCCGAGGGTGTGCCTGTTCGGCGAGATGGTGGATAATGCCGTGATCACAAGGGCGGCGGAAGAGATACAGAAGGCGGAGGTGCTGCTGGTCCTGGGAACCACTTTAAGCTCTCACCTGTGCAGCCAGTTGATCGACTATTACGAGGGAGACAAACTGATCCTTGTGAACGAAGAGCCGCATCACGCGGACAGATTTGCAGATATTGTGATCCACGAGAGGGTGGATGAGATGTTAGAGAGATTACAGAGAGAGTTGGGAGAGTAGACATGAGCAGAGTAAGAACAAGATTTGCGCCAAGCCCTACCGGGAGGATGCACGTAGGGAACTTAAGGACGGCGCTTTATGCATACCTGATCGCGAAGCATGAGGACGGAGATTTTATGCTCCGGATCGAGGATACGGATCAGGAACGATTTGTAGAAGGGGCGCTGGAGATCATCTACCATACCCTTGAGGAGACCGGGCTTGTCCACGACGAGGGGCCGGATAAGGACGGCGGAGTAGGACCCTATGTGCAGAGTGAGAGGAATGCTTCCGGATTATATCTGAAGTATGCGAAGCAGTTGATCGAACAGGGGAATGCTTATTACTGCTTCTGCGACAAGGAGAGGCTTGCGTCTCTTAAGAGCAGTGTGTCAGAGAACGGGGGAGCAGAGATCGTCGTCTATGATAAGCACTGCCTGGGACTTAGCAGGGAAGAGGTAGAGGCGAATCTTGCGGCAGGCAAGCCGTATGTGATCCGGTTTAATATGCCTGTAGAGGGAACTACGACCTTCCAGGATGATATATACGGGGAGATCACCGTGCCAAATGCAGAGCTTGAGGATCTGATCCTGATCAAATCGGACGGATATCCTACCTATAATTTTGCCAATGTGATCGATGACCATCTGATGGGGATCACCCATGTTGTGCGGGGCAATGAGTATCTGTCATCGGCGCCGAAGTACAATAAGATCTACGAGGCGTTTGGCTGGGAGGTTCCTACGTATGTGCATTGTCCGCTCATTACGGATGAGAACCACAAGAAGCTGAGCAAACGGTGCGGCCATTCTTCTTATGAGGATCTGATCGATCAGGGCTTTATCACAGAGGCTGTTGTGAATTATGTGGCGCTGCTTGGCTGGTGTCCTGCAGGGAACCAGGAGATCTTCTCATTGGAAGAGCTGGTGCGGGAGTTCGACTACCGTCATATGAGCAAGTCGCCGGCTGTCTTTGATATCGTGAAATTAAGATGGATGAACGGTGAGTATTTCAAAGCCATGGACGAAGAGCGGTTCTATCAGATGGCGAAGCCGCATATCGAGGAGGTTGTGACAAGGGACTGCGACTTAAGGAAGATCGCAGGGTTAGTCAGAACCAGGATTGAAGTGTTCCCGGATATCCGGGAGCAGATTGATTTCTTCGAGGAGCTTCCGGAGTATGATACCGCGATGTACTGCCACAAGAAGATGAAGACCAACGAGGAGAAGTCCTTAGGCGTGCTTGAGGATGTCCTGCCGCTTCTTGAGGCACAGGAGGATTACAGCAATGACGCGTTGTTTGCAGTGCTGAAGGGATACGTGGACGAGAAGGGATACAAGACCGGATTCGTGATGTGGCCGGTCAGGACTGCCGTGTCCGGGAAGCAGAACACTCCGGGCGGAGCAACGGAGATCATGGAGATCCTGGGCAAAGAAGAATCCCTTAAGAGGATCCGCAAGGGTATTGAATTATTGAAGGGGAATCTATGAGTCTGAACCACGCTCAGAGTACGGCAGTCTCTCACAGAGACGGACCGTGTATGGTCCTTGCCGGTCCCGGTTCCGGGAAAACGCTTACCATTGCAAAGAGAATTGAATATTTGATCACAAGATATAAGGTAAGGCCAGAAGAGATTCTGGTCATTACCTTTACCAAATATGCTGCAAGAGAGATGAAAGAGCGGTTCTGTCAGGTGATGGGAACTGCGGGGATGCCGGTCACCTTCGGGACATTCCACGGCATTTATTACGGGATCCTGAAATGGGCATACAGGCTCGATCAGTCGAATCTTCTGACGGATGAGGAGAAATACGCGCTGATACGCCAGGAGGCGTTGAAACTTGAGTGGGAAGAGCTTGCTCAGGCTGAGGATGAGAGAGACTATCTGAAGGAGCTTGCGGCTGAGATTGGTAATATAAAGAACAACTGTTATGACATAGAGTCCTATGAATCGGTGCGCTACGGGGAACAGCGCTTCCGCAGGCTGTATCATTCTTATGAGGGGGAGAAGAAGAGATTTCGCAAGATTGATTTCGAGGATATGCTCGTCATGTGCCGCAGTCTCTTCCTGAAAAGACCGGATATCCTTGGAAGATGGCAGGAAAAGTTCAGGTATATTCTGGTAGATGAATTCCAGGATGTGAATCAGGCACAGTATGATGTGGTGCGAATGCTGGCGGCTCCCCGGAATAACCTGTTTGTGGTGGGGGATGACGACCAGTCTGTCTATGGGTTCAGGGGAGCGAAGCCGGGGATCATGATGGAATTCGCGAAGGATTACCCGGAGGCTAAGAAGGTCCTCCTGGATGTGAATTACCGCTCTGCTGCCCATATCGTAGACGGCGCGCTTAGAGTGATCGCCCATAATGAGGAGCGATATGATAAGAAGATCCGTGCGAAGAAGGATAAGGGAGAGACGATCCATGTGCAGGAGGTAAGGGATCCGATGGAGGAAGGCAGATACGTCTCCGGGCAGATCCGGGAGTACCAGAAAGCAGGGATTCCTTATAAGGAGATAGCAGTGTTATACAGGACGGCCATAGATGCAAGAGCATTGTCGGAGGTGCTTGCGGAGTGCCAGGTTCCGTTTGTGATGAAGGAGAAGATCACAAGCCTGTATGATCATTTTATCGGGATGGATATCATGAGTTATCTGCACCTGTCCCAGGGGCATTATGAGAGGAAATATTTCCTGCAGGTTGCGAACAGGCCGAAGCGTTACATCAGCCGTGACAGTATGAGGGAAGGACAGGTCTCTTATGAGTCTCTGCGGAATTTCTACTGTGACAAGGACTGGATGATGGACCGGATCGACCAATGGGAATGGGATATGAAGATGCTGAAGAATCAGGCGCCCTATGCAGCCATTCAGTATATCCGCAAAGGGATCGGATATGATGAATTCCTGCGTGAGTATGCGGCCGGCAAAGGGATATCGGAAGAAGAGCTTTTGGCGGTCCTTGAGGAGATCCAGCAGAATTCCAGAGAATATCAGACTATCGAAGAATGGTTCGTCCATGTGGAGAACTATAAGGAAATGCTTGAAAAGCAGAAGGCGAAAGGCGGCAGGGAAGCAGCGGATAGAGACGGGGTTACGCTTATGACCATGCATGGGGCCAAGGGACTTGAATATGAAGTGGTCTTCGTGATCGAGGGCAATGAGGGCAGCACCCCTTATAAGAAAGCGAAGACAAAGGAAGCCCTGGAGGAAGAGCGGCGTCTGTTCTATGTTGCGATGACGCGGGCGAAGAGTAAGCTGATCATCAGTTATGTAAAAGAAAAAAACGGAAAAGACGCAAGTCCTTCCCGTTTTGTCGAAGAGCTACTCCTCGTCTGATTCTTCGAATTCCTGTGTGTCCATCCATTCATCGAATGCGTCCGCGGCTATCTCATACTCTTCATCGTCCTCGATATTCTCAAGCTCCGGTTCTCCGTCAGGGGTCTCGACATAGCGGTAGAGATAGACGTCGCCGTCCTCGGTGTCGCCGTCTTCATTCAGGGGAAGAAGGGCGATGTATTCTCTTCCTGCCGCTTCGAACAGGGTTAAGATCGCACATTGAACGACTTCATCATTGTCAAGGGTCAGTTCAACAGTCATGTATTCATCCATAGTATCCGTCTCCTTTGTTTTATATATACTTTTACTGTAACAGAGGACGGGGGAAAAAGCAAGAATATCTAGCCAAACACAAAAAAATGTTGTAAAATGTAGATGGCGCGAGTGAGCCGGAATGATAAGAGAGGGGCAGGGAGGAGAATGTTCATGAGAAAGAAGGTGCTGTTGAGGGTATCGGCCGTAATACTCATATGCATTTTCGGATTGTCTGCATGTAAGAAGAACGTGGGAACGCCCGAAGACAATGCGGTTACCGAAGAAGTACAGGAAGATGAGATGCCCGAAGAGGATGTATATGTATTCGGATTTACGGGAATTGATATGGAGAACCCTTATTTTATAACCCTGGAGTCGGCAATCCGCGAGAAGCTTGAGACGGAAGGGCCTTACAGCCTGATCACGAAGGATCCTGCTTCGGATCCGGACCTGCAGGCGCAGCAGATCCGGGAGATGATCGAGGAAGGGATCAACGCCATATTCTTATGTCCGGTAGATTGGGAGAAGATAACTCCGTCGCTGGAGGAGCTTAAGGTGGCGGATGTTAAGATCATCAATGTAGATACCCAGGTAAAAGAGATGGATTATGTGGATGCATACATCGGATCGGATAACCGGGAAGCAGGGTATATCTGCGGAGAGGATCTGATCAGCAGGTGTCCGGAAGGAGGGACGGTGGCGATCCTGGAATGCCCGACGCAGAATTCGATCAACGACCGCATTACCGGATTTGAGGAAGCGGTCGCATTGGCGGAGAAGGGATTCGAGGTTGTAAGAAGAGAAGATACCAACGGTGAATTCGAGAAAGCGCTGGAGGCGGCAAAGGCGATCGTGAAGGATTATCCGGATGTGACAGCGATCATGTGCGGGAATGATCAGTTGGCGGTTGCAGCCAAGACGGCGGTGAATCTCGAGGGGCTTAAGCAGGTGATCATCTATGGCGTGGACGGTTCGCCGGATATCAAGAAGGAATTGAAGAAATCAAACGGCCAGATCGCCGGTACGGCGGCGCAGTCTCCGATCAGTATGGGGAAGACTGCGGCGAAGACTGCCGTAGGGATGCTGAGCGGCGAAGAGTATGAGAGAGAGATTTATGTAGAAGTATTTATGATCGATAAAGATAATGTTGATATGTATGGAGTAGACGGATGGCAGTAGAGCGATAGCAGGAAGGATAAGGCATGAAGGAGATACAGGGGAGGCCCTTACCATTAGGAACTACAATGATAGGCAATGCAGTCAATTTCTCTGTGGCAGTACCGCAGGAGAAGGAATGTCAATTATTATTATATCGGGCCAGGGCAAAGAAACCATCTGCTATATATGAGATGAACAGGGAGATCGGAGAAGTTCGTTATCTTGCCCTGGAGGGTATGGAACCATCGAAGTATGAATACAATTACCGGATCGGCGGGAAGATCGTGGTCGATCCGTATGCGAAAGCGATAGCCGGGAGAAAGACCTGGGGGCGGGTATGCGACGTCCAGAAGCATGAAGTGAGAGGTATCCTGTATGATGAAGATTATGACTGGGAGGGGGATGAACCCTTACGCCTTCCGTATCACAGTATTATCGCATACAGCCTGCATATACGGGGATTTACTAAGCATACTTCTTCCAGAGTCCAGAATAAGGGGACATTTTCAGGGGTGATCGAGAAGCTGCCTTATCTTAAGGATCTGGGGATCAATCAGATACAGTGTATGCCGGTCTATGATTTTGAGGAGTGTCTGCAGTATCGGAATTACTGGGGGTACGGTCCTGCTTACTGGTTTGCGCCCAAGAGCTCTTATGCGGCTTCTGAGGATGCGGTGCGGGAGCTTAAGGATATGGTGAAGGCATGCCATCAGGCAGGGATCGAAGTGGTGCTTGAGATGCCGTTCACGGAAGAAGTTTCGAAGCAGATGATGGAAGAGTGCCTGCGTTATTACATGATCGAGTACCATATAGACGGGTTCATCCTGAATCCGCAGATTGCACCGATGACAGCGATCTATGCGGATCCGATCCTCAAGAAGACGAAGATCATGGTCCATCAGATTGATTTTCAGACGGTTATGCGCCGTTTCCTTAAAGGAGACGAGGGGATGGTTGAAAGTGTCATGTACTGGCTTAAGCATATTTCCGGGAAGGATGGTATCTTCAACTGTATTGCCAACCAGAACGGATTTACCTTGCAGGACCTGGTGTCCTATGACAGGAAGCATAATGAGATGAACGGAGAGCATAATCAGGACGGCCCGGAATATAATTACAGTTGGAATTGCGGGGCAGAGGGGCCGACCAGGAAGAGAGCGATCATGGGCCTCAGGAACCGGCAGATGCGGAATGCATTTTTCCTGCTTCTGCTGGCGCAGGGAACGCCGTGCATTCTTGCAGGAGATGAGTTCGGCAATTCCCAGAAGGGGAATAACAATGTATACTGTCAGGATAACCCGGTGGGATGGACGGACTGGAGCAGGCTTGAGAAGAACCAGGAGCTGCATGATTTTGTGAAGAAGCTGATAGGGATCAGAAAAGCGCATCCGGTATTCTGGCCCAGAGAAGAGATGTGCGGGATCGACCAGATGAGCTGCGGGATTCCTGATGTATCTTACCATGGGGAGAATGCGTGGAGGGCGCCGTCAGAGGTGTTCAGCAGACAGCTTGGCGTCTATTACAGCGGAGCGGTTGTCGGCGGGGAGGATTGTTTTGTCGCTTATAATATGCATTGGATCGAGCATTCCTTTGCTTTGCCGGCGTTATCCAGGAAGAAAAAGTGGTACAAGATCGCTTCAACAGAAGAAGGGATCTTAGAGTCGGCAGAGCTTCTTGAGAATCAGCGTATGGTGGTCCTCAGGGAACGGACGGTCATGATTATTGTAGGCAGGGAGGAACATGGAGAGAAGAAAGGCAAAGCCAGGGCTGACATCGTATCAACTTAAATGGATCGCAGTCATTACAATGGTGATCGACCATATCGGGGCAGTGTTATTCCCGGGGGAATTGATATTGCGCATCATCGGGCGGCTGTCGTTCCCGATCTTCTGTTTTCTGCTGACAGAAGGATTCTGCCATACCCATAACAGGAGGGCTTATATGCAGAGGCTTGGCGTGTTTGCCCTGGTCTCCGAGATTCCCTATGATCTTACCTTCCATGGGAAGCTGCTGGATCTTGAACGGCAGAATATATTTTTCACATTGCTTTTGGGGGTGATCCTGCTTAATCTGCTTGAGGGCGGCGGACAATGGCTGCTGCAGGCGGCAAAGATCCTGTTCATGATGTGGATCGCGGAGGTTTTTAAGGTGGATTATGGATATGAAGGGATTCTTCTGATCTGTATCTTCTATCTGTTAAGGGAACATCTGTGGCTTAAGGCAGCAGGAGGCGTATTGTGGAGTTTTCTCTGGGAGAACCGCCTCCAGGCCTTCGGCGGGTTCGCCGTACTGCCGATCATGCTGTATAACGGGGAGCGCGGAAGGAAGATGAAATACTTCTTCTACGTCTTCTATCCGGCGCATCTTCTGGCGCTGCATGTGACCGCCGTCTATGTGCTGCGCGCCTGATATCCGTTACAGTGCGCGGTGTATACTTGCAAGGACACCGTATAATTCTTCTGTCTCGATCTGTCCTGGGGCAGAGGCCATGGAGCCGGATCCAAAGGTCATGCAGGAGCCGAATACTTCGCAGGAGAATCGGCTGATACTGCCAAGACCGGACATGGACATGGTGATGATCGGACGGTCGGCGTAATCAGATGCCATCTCTTCCGTTGCAGCAAGGAGGGTGATCACATCCCTCCGGCTCTGCGGCATCACGGCGATCTTGGAGATATCCGCCCCCATATCCTGCATTCTGCGCAGCCGGTATACGATGTCGCTCTGAGACGGGGTCTTGCCGAAATCATGATTAGATACCACGACCTTTGCGTGGTTGGCATGGATGGAAGAGATCAGATCTTGGACGATTGCATCTCCGGTAAAGAGTTCCACATCGATCAAGTCCGCCATGCCGGTTGCTGCCGCGGCTTTATTCAGTTCAGTATAAGTGTGGGTGTCCATCTTGCGGACACCGCCTTCTCTTGCAGTGCGGAAGGTGAACAAAAGAGGGGTATCGCCAAGGATACCGCGTATTCCGGCCAATACTTCTGTCACCTGGTCAATCTCTTCTACGCCTTCGAACCAGTCTGCACGCCATTCCATTAAGTCCATATGCATATTCTGATACTGCCTGGTCAGGGAGAGGATCTCGTCTCTTGTTCTGCCGATATTCGGGATGCAGATTGCGGGTATGCCTGTTCCAAGGGTCAGATTCCGTATTTTAACTGTATTCATAATCGTTCTCCAATTCTATGTTCTTTACTGTTCGTGCAAATCATATCAGATTCTATATTAACAGATATTTTGCGTAGATTCAAATGCAAAAAACAGTATATTTCACAGAACAGACGCATATAGTGTTAACAGTTCAGACCGAGGGAACATGTAACAGCATGAATGGAAGGGGCTTAGAGCATGGAGCAATATCATTTGTACAGGGACATACAGGCAAGGACAAACGGTGAGATATACATAGGAGTCGTAGGCCCGGTCAGGACGGGAAAATCTACATTTATCAAACGGTTCATGGATGTGTTGGTGCTGCCGCACATGGAGGATGAGCATGGAAAGGTGAGAACAAAAGATGAGCTTCCCCAGTCCGCGTCTGGGCGGACGATCATGACGACGGAACCCAAATTCGTACCCAAGGAGGCTGCAGAGATCAGGCTGTCCGAGGATGTGAAGGTGCGGGTAAGGCTGATCGACTGTGTTGGTTATATGGTAGAGGGAGCGTCAGGTCATGCGGAGGGAGGAGAGGAGCGTCAGGTCAAGACGCCGTGGTTTGATCATGAGATTCCATTTACCAAGGCGGCAGGCATCGGAACCAGAAAGGTGATCCATGACCATGCCACCATCGGGATCGTGATTACGACGGACGGAAGTATCACGGATATTCCGCAGGAGAACTATCGGGATGCGACAGAGAAGACGATCCGGGAGCTGCAGAGCATAGGGAAGCCGTTCGTGGTGCTGGTCAATTCGAAGAAGCCCTTCGGGGATGAGGCGAAGCAGGCGGCGCTGGAATGTGAACAGCAGTATGGCGTGTGCGCGATACCGGTAAACTGCGAACAGTTGAAGGAGGAGGATATCACCCGGATCATGGAAGCGGTATTATATGAATTCCCTGTATCAGAGGTGCAGTTCTTCATTCCCAAATGGGTGGAGATGCTGCCCAGGGACCATAAGATCAAGCAAGAGTTGTTGGTACATATCAAGGATATTTTAAACCGTTTCGGAGAGATCAAGGACGCGGTGACCGGAATAGAGATGCCGGAGTGCAGCTATATCGAAGAGATGAAGGTGGACCATATTGAGATGGATACCGGATGCGTGAAGGTGCGGATCGGCGTTGCAGAACGGTTCTATTATGAGATGTTAAGCGAACTGACCGGAACCCGCATTGCAGGACAGTATGAGCTGGTGGCGGCCATGAAGAACTTATCAGAATTGAAGGCAGAGTACGAAGGAGTGCGGGACGCATTTGCGTCGGTACGGGTGAGGGGGTATGGAGTGGTCAGTCCCAAAAAAGACGAGATCACCCTGGAAGAGCCCACCATCATCAAGCAAGGGAACAAATACGGGGTCAAGATCCATTCGGAAGCGCCTTCCATTCATCTTATCCGTGCAAATATTGAGACAGAGATTGCGCCGATCGTGGGAAATGAGCAGCAGGCGCAGGATTTGATCCGTTATATCAAGGATGCGAAGGAGAGCGAGGAGGGAATCTGGGGTACGAACATCTTCGGCAAATCCATCGAGGAGCTGGTGATGGACGGAATGCAGAATAAGATGGCGATGATCAATGATGAGAGCCAGGAGAAGCTGCAGAATACCATGCAGAAGATTGTAAACGACAGCAACGGCGGTCTGGTATGTATTATTATTTAAAAAATGTCTTGACATCGGCGTGATGCTGTGGTAAAGTTCTTTTAAACCGATGAGGAAGAGTGAGTACCGTTGGATATTTGCCTCACAGAGAGCTGCAGGCGGTGGGATTGCAGCAGGTCAGAACCGATGGGAATGGGCTTCTGAGGGCGAGCTGAAGCGTTTGATCCTTTTGAATTACGGGAGACGGGTAAGCAAGCCGGAGAGGGTACTCCGTTAACAAAGTACGCGTATGATGGTACGCATGAGTGGGTATATAAGATACCAAGCCGGGTGGCACCGCAGGAGTTGATGATAATTACTCTTGTCCCAGCAATATTTATTGTATGGGATAAGGGTATTTTTTTGTGTGAAACAATAAGCCGAAGATACCCTGTCCCACTTATAACAGGATGGCAGATGCCGATGAAAGGAGAACAAGAACATGAGTGAACAGAAAATTCCTTACAAAATCTACCTGGAAGAGAGTGAGATGCCGAAGCAGTGGTATAATGTACGTGCAGATATGAAGAATAAACCGGCCCCGCTTCTGAATCCGGGAACACTAAAGCCCATGACGGCAGAAGAGCTGTCCGGTGTATTCTGCGAAGAACTGGTGAAGCAGGAATTAGATGATGACAACCGTTATATCGATATCCCGCAGGAGATCACGGATTTCTATAAGATGTACCGTCCGGCGCCGCTGGTACGCGCGTACTGCCTGGAAGAGAAGCTTCAGACGCCGGCTAAGATCTATTATAAATTCGAAGGAAATAATACCAGCGGAAGCCATAAGCTGAATTCCGCCATTGCACAGGCCTATTATGCGAAGAAACAGGGACTGAAGGGCGTGACCACGGAGACGGGTGCAGGTCAGTGGGGAACGGCGCTTTCCATGGCGTGTTCTTACCTGGAGCTTGACTGTAAAGTATTCATGGTAAAATGCTCCTACGAGCAGAAGCCGTTCCGCCGCGAAGTAATGCGGACTTACGGGGCAAGCGTGACGCCGTCCCCGTCCATGGAGACCGAGGTGGGAAAGAAGATCCTAGAGAAACATCCGGGAACCACAGGAAGCCTTGGATGCGCCATCTCAGAGGCGGTTGAGGTCGCGGTGGGAAGCGAGGGCTACAGATATGTGCTTGGAAGCGTGCTGAATCAGGTATTGCTCCATCAGTCCATTATCGGTATGGAGACGAAGAGCGCACTGGATAAATACGGGATCACACCGGATATCATCATCGGATGTGCGGGAGGCGGATCTAACCTTGGAGGTCTGATCTCTCCGTTTATGGGGGAGAAACTAAGAGGTGAGAAGGATTATCACTTTATTGCTGTAGAACCGGCGTCCTGTCCAAGCCTGACCAGAGGCGTCTATGCGTATGATTTCTGCGATACGGGTATGGTATGTCCGCTGGCGAAGATGTATACCCTTGGAAGTGGATTCATCCCGTCGGCTAACCATGCGGGAGGCTTAAGATATCATGGTATGAGTTCAGTCTTATCACAGCTCTACGCGGACGGTTATATGGAAGCAAGGGCCGTAGAACAGACGGCCGTATTCGAGGCGGCGGAGAAGTTTGCAAGAGTGGAGGGAATCCTTCCGGCGCCGGAGAGCAGCCATGCTATTAAGGTGGCCATCGACGAGGCGATGAAGTGCAAGGAGACCGGGGAGGAGAAGACTATAGTATTCGGTCTGACCGGTACGGGATATTTCGATATGGTGGCTTATGAGAGGTTCCACAATGGAGAGATGAAGGATTATATCCCGACGGATGAGGAACTGAAGGCCGGATTCGATGGAATTCCGAGATTCCCGGGGAATATGGAGTAGGAGAAGAGTATGAATGTTTTAGTTGTGGTAGATATGCAGAATGATTTTATTGACGGAGCGCTTGGGACAAAGGAAGCGGCGGCAATCGTTCCAAGGGTAGCGGAGAAGATCAGGAACTTTGACGGGGAGGTATTATATACCAGAGATACCCATGGAGAGGACTATCTGGACACGCAGGAAGGGAAGAAGCTGCCCGTTGTCCACTGCGTCAAAGGAACGAAGGGCTGGGAACTTCATCCTGAGATTGAGGCGCTGCGCAGGAAAGAGCCCATCGATAAGCCGGCGTTTGGAAGCACGAAGCTTGGCAATATATTGTGCGCCATGGATGAGGAATATAAGATGCGTGCGATGGACGGTCTTGAATCCGTTACCTTTGTAGGGCTGTGTACGGATATCTGCGTGATCTCAAACGCGATGATCGCAAAGGCGTCTGTGCCGGAGGTGCCGATCATTGTGGACGGGAACTGCTGTGCGGGAGTGACTCCCGAGAGCCATAAGAATGCGTTAGAAGCAATGAAGATGTGCCAGATCACCTGTCTGGAATAGTAATAGAAGAGAGAACTGCAGGAGTATGTCCGGCAGTTCTCTTGCGCCGTACTATGCAGGATAGTTCAGGCGTTCATCTGTGATATCCGTAAGGACTTCCTTAAGGTACTTGCGTGCCAGGTATCTTGCCATCGGAAGGTTCATATCCAGATAGTTGCCGCAGTCTTTCGCGCATGCTCCCGGAACATCGCCGTCAAAATCAGCGATAAAGGAGAAGAGCTCCGTCATCAGCGGTACGATATCCCTGGAGGTATATTCTCCCGCAAGCAGCAGATAGAAGCCTGTCCGGCATCCCATCGGGCCAAAGTAGATGGTCTTATCTGCGTAAGTCTCGTGATTGCGCAGGAAGGTAGCTGCCAGATGTTCGATGGTATGTACCTCTGCCGTGTTCATGACAGGTTCCTCGTTGGGGTTCGTGATACGGATGTCAAAGGTGGTAACAGGATGACCCTCTACCCGGTCGATTCGGGATACATAGAGTCCCGGGATCAGGCGCAGATGGTCTATTGTGAAGCTTGTGATCTTTTCCATGGTATATTGCTCCTTTTGGTTTAATTTGGTTTATTATAGCACTTTTTCGGGAGGTTTTCCAGTCGCATTCATTGCGTAAAATACGGAGTATGTGAATTTCTTTTTGGGATTCTTTGATGATGTAGAATATTATAGAAGGCGGAAAAGGTTTTTTATGGATGGCATAATTTTTATAAAAGATTTGCAGATCCAAAACGGATGTCGATATATTCGGTGATATCCGTAATGTCGTAGATTGCTTCCATGGTGAGAAGAATGTTATAACCGGGCATGCTTTCGATGCTCCCTTAGTTCGGCAACCTTCTGAAATGCATCTGCAAGCGGCAGTTCCCGACCGGCTTCCATATCGCAGATCCCGTTCTCTAATATCTGGAAAAGGCAGGTATCTTCATATTGCATCTTATCTGGTGTATGAGGTGATGTTAAGTTCATAGATATCACTCCAATCTTAATTGTTGTTTTGTTCCGTTTTGGAAACACTATCACATATCGGAGCAGGATGCAATCCTTTTTATAGAATTTCTGAAATTTTGGCAGTTTTTACCTGCTTGCCTATGGAAAATATTTTGATATATGATATACTTATCCACTGAGGGTACAGATGTTTGATACTTAGGAGGTGCAATATGAAGTTGTATATGGTCAGGCACGGGGAGACTGATTGGAACAAAGCGAGAAGAATCCAGGGGCAGGTGGATATCCCTCTGAACGAGTTCGGAAGGAGGCTTGCAAAGAAGACGGCTTTGGGGCTTGCCGATGTACCTTTTGATCTGTGTTATACGAGTCCGATGTCCCGGGCAAAGGAGACGGCAAAACTGATTCTTCAGGGAAGAGAGACGCCGGTTATAGAAGATGAGAGGATCATAGAGATGGCGTTCGGAGAATTCGAAGGAAAGTGCTGCGCGAAGAGCGGATGGAACCTGCCGGAGGAATTCCGCAGGTTTTTCGACGGGCCGGAGAGATACCAGGCGCCGTCCGGGGGAGAAGATTTTGCCGCCGTAAAGAAGCGGACCAAAGAATTCCTCGAGGAGCTGTACGGGAAAGAAGAATATAGAGACAGCAGCATACTGATCACGACCCATGGCGCGGCTCTTGCAGGTCTTTTGAATAATATCAAGGGAAAGTCTCTTGCGGAATACTGGGACGGAGGCGTACATAAGAACTGTGCGGTCACGGAAGTGGAAGTTGTCGGCGGGAAGCCATTTATCGTCTCGGAAAATGTAGCTTACTATGATGATGAAGTAGAGCCGTGGGAAGACTGACCAGAATATGAAGTGTTTAGAATAGATTAGAAAATATGTACGCGGAGGAAATAGAAGATGATCAATGATAAGAAAGTATTATTCAGCGGAATGCAGGCAACAGGGAATCTGACTCTTGGGAATTATCTGGGAGCGCTGAAGAACTGGGTGACCTTAAGTGACGAGTACGAGTGCTTCTACAGTGTGGTAGATATGCATTCCATCACAGTGAGACAGGACCCGGCAGTCTTAAGGAAGAGGGCGAGAGCCCTGCTTACCCTGTACATTGCGGCAGGTCTTGATCCGGAGAAGAACTGTATCTACTATCAGTCGCATGTGTCCGGCCATGCAGAGCTTGCATGGATCCTGAATTGTTTTACCTATATGGGAGAGCTGAACCGTATGACTCAGTTCAAGGATAAGTCTGCGAAGCATGCGGATAATATCAATGCCGGATTATTTACCTATCCGGTGCTGATGGCGGCGGATATCCTGCTCTATCAGGCGGACGTGGTTCCGGTAGGAGTGGATCAGATGCAGCATTTGGAGATCACCAGGGATATTGCAGAGCGGTTTAACAACATTTACGGCAATGTATTTACCATACCGGAAGCGTATATCGGCAAGGTGGGGGCTAAGATCATGAGTCTTCAGGATCCGTCAAAGAAGATGTCCAAGTCGGATGAGAATCCCAATGCCAGCATCTATCTGATGGATGATCCCGATACCGTCATGCGCAAATGCAAACGCGCGGTGACCGACTCCGAGGCACAGATCCTTTATCGTGACGAGCAGCCGGGAGTGAAGAACCTGATCGATATCTACAGTGCATGTACAGGAAAGAAGCCGGAAGAAGTAGTGAAGGAATTCAGCGGCAAGGGATACGGCGAGTTTAAACCGGCGGTAGGAGAGGCGGTCGTATCTGTATTGAAGCCGCTTCAGGAGGAAGCGGCAAGGCTTGAAAAGGATAAGGCTTACATTGACGGAGTCATCAAGAACAATGCGGAGAAAGCACAGTATTTTGCGAATAAGACGCTGCGGAAGGTGCAGAAGAAGATCGGCTTCCCGGAGAGAGTAAGATAGGATGATGCACGGCGCAGACGCCGCGCCGATGGGAGCGCCGTTTAGCGTAAAGGAGCGGGAAGGAGCCGGATATGAGTATACAGACAGCGGGTGAACAGAAATATTATGACTTTATCGAGGAACGGGCGAGGAGTCTGCGGACGGGGATGATCGTGTGGGGAAGCCTTCTGGCGGTGGCATTTATCGGGATGTTCTCGGATGCAAGGCTTGGGGTTATCTTGGCTCTGGTGGGATTCGCACTTGCAGTAATGAATGTGAAGTCCCAGAAGGCGCTTAAGAGTAAGCTTGATATTGTAGACGATAAGGAAGAGTTCTTCCGGCAGTTAACGGACCCTGATCTGATCGAGATCAAAGACTGTGATCTGATCATTATGAAGGATTACGCTTTGGTCAGAAGAGAAGATATAGCCGTCTATCCCTTTGCTCATATGGAGAAGGTAGAGGTAGGTATTCAGGGGAAGACGGGGAAGGTTCTCTTCCTCACAGACAGGCAGGGCAAACGGCATAAGATCGCCTCCTGCATGAGTCAGGACAGGAGGCAGGAGGCGTTCGATAAGGCGTACCGGGCGTTGAGTGAGAGAGTTAAAAGCCGTTAAAAATGCATGAAACCGCCAGGCAGATCGTGCCGGCTGCCAGAAAACAGAGCGATACGCCTGCCCGCTTCTTGCGGGATACCATGATGGAGCGCTGCTCTTCGGTCATGACGGAGGGATATTTCTTCCTGCCGAGCAGGTAAAGAAGTATTCCGCTTCCTCCGTTGTTGCCGCCAGAGAAGAATACCGCCCAGAATGTAGGGTGCTTGAATCCCCGGCATGCCGCGTCAAGCTGAATCATGCGGAATACCTGGTAATACAGGGTGGAAACACCAAGCAGCGTAACAAAAGCAAAAATTATCATATACCATGTCAACATAAGATTATCCTCCTAAAATTTTAAAATGATTTGGTAGAACAGGGTGCACGTACTGATAACGCCGATGGCGACGCTGCCCGCGATCAGATAATTGCTGCGGGTGATCAGGCCGTTGAACAGGATGAACAGGATCAGGAACAGGATATTGACTGCGACTGCCGTAATCAATCTTCGGTTGCTGTTCACGATATTCGTGCTTTCCTCCAGATGACTGATCATTTTCTCATCTCCTTTCAGCAGCTCGTCAAGGCTGATGTTATAGAGGTCGCTGAGTTTGATAACGCTTACGATATCAGGATAGGACCGCTCGTTCTCCCAGTTTGATATGGTCTGGCGGGATACCTGTACGGCTTCTGCGACATATTCCTGCGTCAGTCCCGATCTGGACCGTGCGTCTTTTAGTTTCGCTCCAATTTCCATAATCTTAACTCCATTTCTGCAACATCTGTTTCATGACTTGCTGTTTTGTATATTGTGTCTGTCTGAGCACATATTCAGTATGCCGTTTCAATCCCGATCTGTCTATCAAATCCATTTTACATGGGTATTTTTGCCTGTCAAAATCCTTTTACATCGGAATCTGAAAAAGAAACTGCCGCAAAATGACAGGTTTATACAGCATTTTGCGGCAGTCTGCTTATCCTTTGATTATAAGTTCTCTAATCGTCTTCTTCACCCTGGATGGTGTAAGTCTGTCTCTTTCTTGCCATCTCATCATTCTCCAGATACTCGTCATAAGTCGTGATCTTATCGATCAGCTTGCCGCCGGGAACGATCTCCATGATACGGTTGGCGGTGGTCTGTACGATCTGGTGGTCTCTGGAGGAGAACAAAAGCACGCCCGGGAACTTGACCATACCGTTGTTCAGAGCAGTGATCGCTTCCATATCCAGGTGGTTCGTCGGCTCGTCCAGGACCAGTACGTTGGCGCCGGAGATCATCATCTTCGATAAGAGGCAGCGTACCTTCTCGCCGCCGGAGAGGACCTTGACCTTCTTCACTCCGTCGTCCCCGGAGAACAGCATACGGCCCAGGAAACCGCGCACATAGGTCACGTCCTTTTCCTCAGAATACTGGGTCAGCCATTCTACGATGGTGTAATCATTGTCGAATTCGCTGCCGCTGTCCTGGGGGAAATATGCCTGTGAGGTGGTGATTCCCCACTTGTAGGTTCCCTCGTCCGGTTCCATCTCCCCTGTAAGGATCTGGAACAAAGTGGTCTTGGCAAGCTCATTGCCGCCCACAAATGCGACCTTGTCGTCATGGTTCAGTGTAAAGGAGAGGTTGTCTAAGACCTTCTCTCCGTCTATGGTCTTGCTCAATCCCTCTACGGTAAGGACTTCATTGCCGATCTCGCGGTTCGGCCGGAAATCAATATAGGGATACTTACGGCTGGAGGGCTGGATATCGTCCAACTGGATCTTCTCCAACGCGCGTTTTCTGGAAGTCGCCTGCTTGGACTTGGATGCATTGGCGCTGAAACGGGAGATAAATTCCTGCAGTTCCTTGATCTTCTCTTCCTTCTTCTTGTTGGCCTCCTTCATCTGACGGATCAGAAGCTGGCTGGATTCGTACCAGAAATCATAGTTGCCGGCGTAGAGCTTGATCTTGCCGTAATCGATATCCGCGATCTGGGTGCAGACCTTATTCAGAAAATATCGGTCGTGGGATACCACGATCACCGTATTGTCGAAATTGATCAGGAATTCCTCCAGCCATGCGATAGCGTCTAAGTCCAGGTGGTTGGTCGGCTCGTCGAGAAGCAGGATATCAGGATTGCCGAAAAGAGCCTGGGCAAGCAGGACCTTTACCTTCTCAGGACCGTTGAGATTCTGCATGATCTCATAGTGCATCTCAGCAGGGATTCCAAGGCCGTTTAAGAGGGTCGCGGCGTCGGACTCCGCTTCCCATCCGTTCATAGCGGCGAATTCTCCCTCCAATTCACTGGCTTTGATACCGTCCTCATCTGTGAAGTCTTCTTTTGCGTAAATGGCTTCTTTTTCCTTCATGATCTCATAGAGCCTTGCATTGCCCATCATGACGGTGTCAAGGACCGGGTATTCATCGTATTTGAAATGATCCTGCTGCAGGAAGGAGAGACGTTCGCCGGGAGTGATGGCGATCTCGCCTTTGCTTGGCTCGAGCTGCCCGGAGAGGATCTTGAGGAACGTGGACTTGCCGGCGCCGTTGGCTCCGATCAGGCCGTAACAGTTCCCTTCGGTAAATTTGATATTGACGTCTTCAAACAGGGCTTTTTTCCCCACGCGTAATGTAACATTGCTTGTACTGATCATAGTGTATTCGCACTCCTTAATTATTGAAAATATGCCTTTCTGTACAGAAGCCTTGCTTTGGCAGGCGGCCGCACAGAAAGTAATAGTTAGAATTGACATGGTTTCGTCTGTACCTTGCCTATCTTACCAAATATGGAAAGAAATAGCAAGGATAACCATGGGTTTTTCGGAGGTTTTCACAGTTATTTAATTTTCACTGTACTGGATCTGAAAATGGGTATATAATAGCAAATGAGCAGGCAGACGATTCTGCCGTGTGAATCGTTTATAAAAAGTGAGGTATTGTTTATGATAAAAGCAACAATGGTGCTGGAAGGCGGAGCAACCAGGGGAGTATTCACTTCGGGGGTTCTTGATTATCTGATGGAGAGGGACCTGTATACGTCCCATGTGATCGGGGTGTCCGCAGGATCCTGTAACGGTGTGGATTATGTGTCGAAGCAGCCGGGAAGGACACGAGACTGTATGATTCACGAGGAGAGGAAATACAGCTATTATTATGGGTTCAGGAAATTTATCAGAGAAAAGAGCTTGATGGATATGGATATGATCTTCGACCGGTATCCCAATGAATTCTTTCCATTTGATTATGACACGTATTTTGCGTCTGAGACGGAGTGTGAGATTGTGGCAACTAATTGTGAGACCGGGCAGGCGGAATATCTGACGGAAGATAAGGACAAGGAGAGGCTTATGAAGATCTGCCGTGCGTCCAGCAGTATGCCGCTGGTGTCGCCGATCGTGAATGTGGACGGCACGCCTTATCTTGACGGCGGTCTGGCGGATTCTATTCCTATCAAGAGAGCGGCAGAGAAGGGAAATAAGAAGATCATAGTAGTTCTGACCAGGAATCCGGGATACAGGAAGAAACCGACTTCCCAGGCGGTGGCGGACCTGTACCGCAGGGCGTACCGGAAGTACCCGGAATTGGTGCGGACAACGATTCGGAGGAATTATGAGTATAACAGGCAGATCCGGCTGGTGGAGAGGCTTGCCCGGGAAGGCAGGATCTTTGTATTCCAACCGTTGATTCCTACGATCTCAAGGATTGAGAAGGATTGTGATGCACTGATGCATTTCTACAAACACGGGTATCAGCAGGCGAAGAGAAAATACGACGAATTGAAGGCATATCTGGAATGTTAGGATTATAGGAGGGATTGATATGAATTTGTATGAACATCGGATAGCGACGGCAGAAGCGCAGCAGATGGCGAAGGTGACGGATATGGTACGGCAGGATATCGCCAAAAGCGGAATCAAAGAGGGGATCGCGGTGGTGTATTCGACCCACACGACAGCCGGGTTCACGATCAACGAGAATGCGGACCCGGATGTAGTGCATGATATGCTGTACGGGTTGGAGGAGGCATTTCCCACCAGAACGGGATATTACCGGCATATGGAAGGGAACTCCCATGCGCACATCAAGACCAGTTTCGCAGGATCGTCTCAGACCCTGATCATACATGAAGGCGAGTTGGTGCTTGGAATCTGGCAGGATCTGTATTTCTGCGAGTTTGACGGGCCCAGGAACCGGAAGTTCTATGTGAAGATCGTGGAAGGGTAGTCTGGCTGAGGCTGGTCATATTCCGGTACAACATTGTTCATGATCAGCACTTTCTAATGTATAGCAGTTCCGACGAAGATTTTCAGGCAGATGGAGTTAAGATAAGGAAGTATATATCAGGCAGCGAAGAACGGGCCTATATAAGGAGTATGGATTACATAAAAATGTGTAAACATACATAAAATAGGAATATATGGTTGAAGATATTCTGTTTTCATAATATAATTGGATTACTAAAAAATGTGCATTGCACAAAATTAAGGAGCGATTAAATGGAAATTAAAAGAGATAATTATCTTCAGCAACTAATCCTGAAAAAAGATAATGGAATGATAAAGGTTGTTACAGGCATACGAAGATCCGGGAAATCTTTTTTACTTTTTTATATATTCAAAAACTATCTACTTGAAAATGGTATAAATAAAGATCATATCATTGAAATCGCTTTGGATGGTATTGAAAATGAAGAATTAAGAAATCCCAGAATATGTTATCAGTACATCAAAGATTCTGTAAAAGATGATGACCGCTATTATTTACTCCTGGATGAAGTACAATTCATGTCTCGGTTTGAGGAGGTGCTGAACAGTTTGCTCCGCATGAATCAAATTGACGTATATGTTACCGGAAGTAACTCTAGATTTTTGTCCAGTGATATTGTGACGGAATTTCGAGGAAGAGGAGATGAAATCAGGATTCATCCTCTTTCTTTTGCAGAATATTTTTCTGCTTATGAGGGAGAGTATGATGAAGCCTGGAATGATTATATGATCTATGGAGGACTGCCACAGGTTGTAGGTTTTCGGACAGAACGTCAAAAAATAGAATATTTAAAAAATATGTTTACGAATGTATACCTGAAAGATGTCGTTGAAAGAAATAACATCCAAAGTATAGATGAGTTAAGTACATTGGTTGATATTCTTGCTTCTGCTATTGGAGCTCCAACGAATCCTACAAAGATTTCAAATACTTTTTCTAGTGAACGCAGGAAAGGATATACCAATAAAACGATATCCAAACATATTGATTATCTTGAGGAAGCATTTTTGATTTCAAAATCAAATCGTTATGATATTAAAGGCAGGAAATATATTGGCGCAAATCTGAAATACTATTTTACGGATATAGGTCTCAGAAACGCAAGATTAAATTTCCGGCAGCAGGAAGCTACCCATATTATTGAAAATATTGTTTACAATGAATTGCTTATTCGCGGATATAATGTAGATACGGGGATTATAGATGCGTATGGTAAAGATAAAGCAGGAAAACGTGTCCGAAAGCAACTGGAAGTTGATTTTGTAGTAAATCAGGGAAACCAAAAATATTATATCCAGGTTGCATATGATATGACCTCAAAAGAAAAACAGATTCAGGAATTCTATTCATTACGCAGTATTCCGGATTCCTTTAAAAAAATAGTAATTGTAAACGGAACGACAAAACCGTGGAGAAATGAAGAAGGCTTTGTTATTATGGGAATAAAATACTTCCTCCTGAATTCAGATAGCTTAGAATTTTGACAGTAAATCTTTCTTCTGCTCTACTCATTTTCCCCTCTGCGATAAAGTTGCGTCCGGCTTTTTGGAGATATGTTGTTTATAGTAAATAACCTATAGCGATGAAAAGATAGCTATATAAGTATTTCCTGTTCAATCTTAAATACATGACACCGCTGAGAACAGAAAATATCATAGTGGAAATTCCGTTCCATAGTTCAAGGCCTACTCCTCTTGATGCGAAATGAAACGCGCCCCATGTCACAGCCAATATAATGCCGCCAAAAGGAATTGGACTTTCTTTTTTCAACAAGGTTTCAATTGCCTTTTGCCCATATATTATGATTAGAATGACAAGCATTACTTCGAATATATAGTATAAATATTGCACACAAAATTGGAATACGGTTTTACCCTGTGATTCTCCGATGAGCTTTAATGTATGCCAATCGATGAACGTGATAATTTTGCAGCCAATGAAGCAAGCAAGCGTTGCGATCCAATTTTTCAAGGAAATCTTGTCCCTTTTGTACTCTCTTTCTGGAAAATGATAATATTTCCTTGAAAAAAACAGGAGAACACCAATGAAAAACGCCCACATAAAAACCATTATGATACAATGAATGCTTCTTTGCTGCATTGTATCATTCTGCAGATCTATATGTAGGAATGTAACTTCAATTACGAATATTGACAGATATTCAAGCATAAATGCTCCGAATGAGAGCAAGCTCAGCCATAAACATCTTGTCCATTTTACTTCTCGAACCATTATTCTCACCTTATGAAATCCCGATTTCTTTTTATACTTGACTTCGCTTAATATTACTTTCTGAATATCATCTGACTGTCTCCGCCATTTATCTCGATTTTCCTATTTATCTTTTTTCCAAATTATACATGAAAACATGGGATTTTTCAATTGTATCGGGCATTGCTTACGGCAGACAGGCGTACCTTGTTCATTCTCCTGCTGAAAATGCGAGGGTATTCCACACGGGAGATTGCAGCAATGGCAGTATAGTATAATGACTTATCTTTTTAATATATTAGATATATATAAAATATAATTGACATAA